>SLQH01000269.1 GCA_007131555.1 Planctomycetota bacterium
CCATGCACCGTGTTGTACTCCGCCACCAGGTCCTGGTGGTGATCCTGGCATGGTCATGCCTGTCAGGCCTGGGGGCGCTGGAGATCACCCCGTTGCCGACTCCGGGGGCCGAGGCCCTGACGGCGGTCATCGGCGAACGTCCATCGGTCTATCGTCTGGATCCGGCCGCCACGGCCGACTATCTCATCATTCTTCAGGCCCCCGATCTGACCGACACGGTGTTGGTCCTGTTTGATCAGGCCAACGCCGTGGTGGCCCGTGGTGGCGCCGCCGGCCAGGCGGCTGACCGTCTGCGGGTCCGCCTGGAGGCCGACGCCTTCTACCACCTGATGGTCGCCAGCCGCCAGGAGATCGACCGGGGGCGGTCCTTTGCCGTGCAGGTGCTGGCCGCCCCCATCGAGGCGCTTGTCAGCGACCCTGAACCAGCGCCTGCTGATCCGCCCCCGGCGCTGCCGTCACAGCCCGCCGACACCGTCGACCTGGATGCGGCCGCTTGGCGGCCTGGGCCCTTCCTGCTGCCTGGCCGCATCCCCATCGGCCGCAGTGACCGCCGTTACCTGCCCCTGGGTGACGATCCCCTGCGGCCCACCCTGCTGGTGGATGATGCCGGGGGCAGCATCGTGGTGCGGTACCTGCCCGAGGCCGACCCGCCGCTGATCGAGTGGCATGATGACCAGGGCAGGTTCCAGATCATCAGCGATGACGGTGAGCGCCTGCGGATCCGTGAAGGGCATGCGATCGATGGTCTGCGGGCCGAACTGGTGATCGATCGCCCACAGGCCAGCGTCCAGGTGCTGGTGCCCGGACAGGCGCCGTTGCAACGTGACCAGGCCCATGTCGCCACTGGCAGCTGGCGCAGCGGTGAGCGGCCCCAGCCGGGTCCGGAGGGGATGTCGGGCATCCTGCGGCCGCAGGTCGATGCCATCGGCCGGGTGGTCGGCCTGATGCTCGGCCAGCGCCGCGTGGTGGAGTTCCAGTACGCGGGTGACCGGCGGCATCCTCAACGACAGGTCACCATCCTCGGTCATGAGACCCGTTTTGAACTGGACGATGCCGATCGCCCCCTGGTCCGTCATGATCCTGACGGCACGACCACCGTCTATGCCTACGATGACGCGGCCCGCCGCTACACCATCCGCCACGGGGCTGGCCCGCGGCAATCGCTGATTGAGGATGAGGCCGGTCGTCTGCAGGCCAGCGATGATGGCACCGGCCGCCAGCGCCGCTACCGCTGGCTGGACGATCAGTTGGTCGGCCTGGACCTGGAGGGCCTGGACCGTCAGGACTTCCTGCCCTTTGGCGGCGCGGCCTTGAGCCTGCAGGCCAGCGATCGGACCGGGACCTGGATCAGCCGTCTTTTGGCACCGGGCCTGATCGAACGCCTGGATCCGGATGGTCAGGCGGTGTTCTTCGTCCATGACCCTCACCACCGCCTGCAGCGCATCGTCGATGCCGAGGAGGTCGCGTGGGCCTCGTTCCGCTATGATGATCAGGGTCGTTGCGTCCAGGCCACCAGTCCTGATGAGACCATCGACATCAGCAGCACTGGCAACAGGATCACGCAGCAGGTTCACATGGCCGATGTGCAGCTGACCACCGAACTGGGTGATGATGGCCGGCCCCTGATCCTGGCCGACATCCTGGGCCATCAGATCCGCTACCAGTACGATGACGATGGCCTGCTGACCGGGCTGCACCACAGCCGGGCCGGCAGCTTCCGCATCACCTACGATGCCCTGGGGCAGATGATCGGGCTGGAGCGTCCCAACGGGGTGCACAGCACCTGGCACCATGATGCCCGGCAGCGCGTGCACGGCTGGGAACATGTCCTGCCGGATGGCCGACGACTGGCCCAGCGCTGGGATCACGACGACCAGGAGCGCATGATCCAGCGGCGGATCGACGGGGATCGGCCCCTGATCACGCGCTACGATGCGGCGCTGTGGGAGGTCGGCCTGCGCAGCGGCGGCAGCAGTCGCATCGAACGGGAGCTGTGGGGCGGCTGGCGCCTGCCGGGAGCCGTGATCGAGACCACCGATGATGGCCGTCTGCGTCATTGGCGGGCGGCTGACGGTGCGCTGTCCCTGGCCGTGACCTATGACTGGGACCACCGCCCGCTACGTCTGACCCTCACCGGCCGTCGCTCCCTCACCCTGGCCCTGGGCTATGACGCCTGGGGCCGGGTCTGCGCCCTGCGCCTGCTGGATGGCAGCGATCAGTCCATCGGGGACGGTCTGCGCCTGGTCTATCATGACGATCAGGTCTATGCCGTGCGTCGTCAGGGCGGCGGCGTCGACAGCTATCTGCGCCTGCCCGGCAGTGGTCTGGTGGTGGCCCTGATCCGGGCCGACGGCAGCGTCCTGTATCCGCTCGCCGACCATCATGGCTCGCTGTTGTGGTACTGTGATGCCGCCGCGGCGGTGGTCCATGTCCGGGACTTCGATCCTGGCGCCAGCCCGATCGACCCGGCGGCCCTGGTCGCTGGTCCCTGCATCCTGGGAGCCTTCGGCCAGATCCAGGTGCTGGACGGCATGCTGCTGCTGACCCCCGGTCGCTGGTGGTGGACCCCGGCCCGTCGGGCCTTGAGCCTGGGCGGGGTGCGGCCGGGGCAGCCCCGCCTGTTCGACCACGATCCCTTCGCCTTCCCGCCGGCCCTGTGAGGATTAACGCCATGCCACAGTCGTCATCCTGGTCACGGGTCGTGGTCCTGCTGGCCACCGTCGTGTCATCGTCCCTGGCCTTTGACGCCGACCTCAAGGCTATCGCCGCTTTGCTGGTCGACCAGGTCGACCTGAATCCGGCCCAGGAGTTCCATCTGCTGACCAACTATCGTCGTCTGAATCTCGCCGGCATGGCTGGTGAGGCCGGTGGTGGTCTCAGCGATCCGGCCTATC
>SLQH01000146.1 GCA_007131555.1 Planctomycetota bacterium
CCAGGGCTTGGCGGCGGGCTGTGGCCAGACGGGTGGTCTGGTCCTGAAGGGTGTCACAGTAGTTCTGGTAGCCGGTGCAGTAGTGGTGGCAGAGCAGGCTGGTGAGGGCTGCCGGGGTGGTCTTGGCCTGCCAGCGGTCGTTGTGGTAGGGGAGGCGGGTTCTCAAGCGGTCACCATAGGTGATGGCGTACTTTTTCCAGCCGCCGGGGTTGCCACCCTCATACCAATGGTGATGGCCGCGCCCTGTGACCTGAATGCGGCCGAGCAAGGCGTGCTCGGTACGGATGTGATCGTAGTGGATGGTGGTGGCCAAATCAGGTGGGGCCTGGCCGGGGTCCGGGGCCTGGGGCAGGCCGGCCAGCCAGGCCTGATGGCGTTGGATAGAGAGGACGGCCTCCAGCAAGCGGGTCTGGTCGATCGGCTGGGTGAGGCCCTGGAGCCGGGCCGGCCACAGGGCCAGGGGGCAGTGCAGGGCCATTGCTTCCAGGGTGCGATCCAGATCCTGGTCACAGGCAGCGCATTCCTGGGCCAGGGCGGCGTCGCTGTCCTGGAGGCTTTGCAGGGCCTGTTCGTGTCGGGTGATGGGGGCCTGGGCCTGATCGCGTTCCTCGGTGATGTCGGCGATCTTCTGCTCCAGTTGGCGCAACTGCTTGCTGGCGTCCTCCATCTCCTGACGCAGTTGGGCATGCTGGTTGTGCATGCGGGCCCAGGACGGGCCACCAAACAGCCGTCCGGTCAACTGGCGCAGGCGGGCCAGGGGGCGGGTGAGCCGCTGCTGGGCGGCCTTCATGGGACCCCGTTGACGGATGACCAGACGCTGCTGCTGTTGGCGTTGCTGGTCGAGCTCGGCCAGGTGGCGCTGACAGCGGTCGAGGGTCTCGGCAGCGGCGGTCTGACTGTGGGCCAGGGCTTCGCGATGGTGACGACAGCTGGCTTTCAGGGCGGCACGGGTGGCGGTCAGGGAGTTGATGCGGGCCTGGATCAGGGTCAGGTCCTGGGCCTGGGGACCGTAGAACTGCCTGAGCCTCATGGTCCGATCCTGGTCGGCTGCCAGTCCCGGTCCAGGATATGGCGGATGGTGTCGGCCTGCTGGCGCAGCCGCGCCTGGATCAGCAGGATCTGCTTGCTGACATGGTCGCGCTCAGCCCGGATGCGCCCCAGGGCCTGCCAGGTGCTCTGCAACTGGCTGCTATGATCATCGAATCCGGGCGGGGGCTGCCAGTCGATCTCCTGACTGGAGACCGTGCCCTTGACCGTCCCGCTGCCGCTGGCGCTGCCGGAAGCATTGGAGAAGGAGAACAGGGTTCGTTCTTCCTTGAAAGCGATAGTGACTGTGACCGGAACGCTGACGGTCTGGGACTGCTCCTGGTACTGGAAACCCGCTCCCAGCGCAGAGCCGAGGGTGCGCAGGGCGAGGTTGGCGGCCTGCTCGGCGGCCTCCAGGCGGTCGATACAGGTCTGCTCCTGGCCTTCCAGACGGGTCAGCTCGGTACAGTCGTTGGACAGGTGCAACACGCAGTGTTCGGCCAGATCGGCATCCTGCGGGTCGATGGAGCGTAGGCCGTTGAGGAGCAGGCTGGGGTCCGGGGCCTGACGCAGGTGGTCGAGGATCAGATCGAGCAGGGCCTGATACCGTTCGTTGGCCTGCTGGCGGGTCTGTTCGTAGGCCTGCTCGGTGGTCGTGACCCGCTGCTGGAGGTCGGCCAGGGTCGTGGTCAGGGTGGCGACTCGATCCTGGGCCTGCTGCACCGCCTGGCGACAACGCTCAAGGGCCTGTTCACCGTCCTTGAGGTCCAGTTCCAGTTGACGGATGTCACTGTTGCGCTGTTGTTCTGATGAGGATGAGAACAGGGTCGCGATCTTGCCCCCCAGCGAGCGTTGGCCCTGTTCCTGGGCCTGCAAAGCTTGGGCACAGAGTTCCTGGGCCTTGAGTTGGCGGTCCCGCTCAGCCTCGGCCTTCTGGAGGGTCTGTTGGGCGGTAGCCAGATCATGATTGTGGTCTGCGTGTCCCTGCTCCAGGTCCAACCGGGCCCTTGACCTGTCGGCCTCCAAACCAGGCAGTTGCTGGCGCAGATCCTCCAGGGTCTCGTGGAGGGCCTGGGCCTCGGTCAGCCGGCCACCAAAGAATGCCTGATGCCGTCGGGCCATGGACCAGTCGGCGGCCATCGATCGGGGTGGAGTCGCTGGGGGGCTGGCCGCAGGGGTCACTGGCGGGGGCCGCTCTGGATCCGGCATCGAGGGGAAGATGTTGTGACCAGGGTCCTGCGCTGGGGGGGCGACGGCAGGCGTGGCGGCCACGGGGTCAGCGCTGGGTGTTGGTGCCGGTTCGGCCGCTGGCTCAGGAGCGTCAAGGACGGGGGCATCGGGGAAACGACTGCGCAGGGCCTCGACCGATCGCCGGGCCGTCATCGAGAGCATGAAGTCACCAGATGCGACCAGGGGCTGGAGGCGGGGGATGTCCTCGGGCTGGCCATGGCGCCCCAGCATTTCAATGGCCAGGCGCCGGGTCTGGCCATCAGGATGCTGGAGGCAGTGGCCGAGGTGGGCGCGGATCTGGGGATGGTCCCAGGTGGCGGCGACCTCCAGCAGGCTGCGATGCAGGAACTGGTCCTCACCAGCCAGGGCCGTCAGGAGGGCCTCCAAGCCCCCAGGATGCCGATCAGGGTCGGCAATGATCTCCTCGGCCGCCCGTCGCCGGGCGAAGGACGAGGCCAGGGAGTCGGCCAGGACGGCGATGGCGGAGCTGGACTGTTCCATGGCCACAGGCTAGTGACCCTGGCCACAGGATCAACCGGGCGATGCCGGGGTGCTTGCGTTGGTGCCGGTATTTGGGTGGTTGTGGCTGCGCGGCGCAGTGGACGTCGCCTGGCGGGCGGTGCACGCGAGCCGGCCG
>SLQH01000534.1 GCA_007131555.1 Planctomycetota bacterium
CGAGCACAAGCGCAGTGCATTTTCGAGTCCTGATTCCGTCGAAAACCGCAGCCATAGCCGTAGAACCATGGTGAGGATTTTGGCGAAATCGGGGCCGAAAAGGCCACGCGAGTTGACGTGTCAGTCTATTCCCTACAGGCTCTGAGGCCTCCGGAACCCCTCTTGCCTTGCGGCATGGCTCTCATAGCATTTCGCGTCTGACAAGGCTGCTTGCACAGCCTCCCGTCACCTGCATCGGGGCCTTTAGCTCAGCTGGCTAGAGCGCTCGCCTCACACGCGAGAGGTCGTTGGTTCAAGTCCAACAAGGCCCATTCCAATTCCGTGAGCCCCAAGTGACGTCTCTAGCGTGCTTGGGGCTTTTTTCTTCTGATTGATGGCATACATATCAATGATATGAGGGGCCTGTCCAAGAGGACGGTGATTGAGCACAGATGCCGTGCCTTGAGCAGACATGGTCGTAGCCATGCCGCATACTGCGAGAACACCATCAATGTCCCATGGCTTCATGCCACGTTGATACCATTCACGCGCTTGGGCCAACTGTCAGGGAGTGTCCATCTCGGTTCTTCACGTCATCTGTACGAAAGTCCATCATGCACCGCTTCATTCCGCTCTTGCTGCTCTGTTACGCCCATCACCTCTGCACTGAGGAATCGGTCCATGAGGTGGACATCAATGCGGCAGCGCGTCTGGCAATTGCCCGTAGTGAGCTGGTGCTGGCGGCCGAGGCGCGCCGCCAGGCGGCTCGGACTGAGGGCAGTGGGCTGACCGCTTTCGCTCGTCCGCAGGTGGGGGTCGGAGCCCATTGGGCCTATCTGGGCGATGACTACCGCGGCCCCATGCCAGGCCATTCAGCTGATCAGCACTATCGTTTGGACACCCGCGTTGAGCAGCTGCTGTGGAGTTCAGGTCGTCTGGAGGCCCGTCGTCATCAGGCCCAGGCCCTGGATCAGGTCGCCACCGGTGATCTGCGCCAGCAGCAGTTGTCTGTGGCCCTGCGGGCCCGTTCAGCCGGCAGCGATGTTCTGCTGGCCAGGGCCCGCATCGCCGTGACCGAACAACGGGTCGAGCAACGACGCGGCGAGTACCGGGATGCCGAGGCCCTGTTTGAAGCTGGCAGCGTCACCCAACTGGATGTCCGCCAGGCCCGCCTGGCCTTGATTGCTGCCGAAAGCCAGGCCGATGAAGCCGTCAGCGAAGAACGTCACGCGCTCAAGGAACTCGCTGCCAGCCTGGCCCTGGAGCCTGAGGCGGTGGTCTTCACTGATGAACTCAGTCCTCCTGATGCACTTGAGGCCCTGGTTGATGCCGCCCGCCGCGCCATCGGCGATGATCCTGAATTCATGGTGTTGCGTGGACAACAGGAGCGCCTCATCGCCGAGGAGGCGGTCTGGCAGGCTGCCGGTCTGCCCCAGGTACATGCCTATGGCGAAGCCTTTACCCAGGGCCGACGGGTCGACGATCTGCATGAGAGTTGGTCGGTAGGGCTGAGTCTGCGCTGGGACATCTATGGCGGAGGTGCTTTTGAGGCGGCCCGCGACAGCGCCCGTCATCAACACCGAGCCCTGCGCCAACACCAGCACAGTCTGCTGCGCGAACGTCGCCGCGAAATCGAACAACTGGATGTCATGATCGCCAGCCTGCAACGGCGCATCACAGCCCAACAGACGGCAGCCGAACTGGCAGCCAGCAATTATGAGGACGCTCGTCGGCAATATCAGGCCGGACTCATCACCCTCACCAGGGTTGGTGAAAGCAGCCTAGCGGTTGGTGAAACCCGTTTCGCGCTCGATATGCTGGTCCATCGTCTCCAAAAGATCGCCCATCGTCTACGTTGGCTGGCCGGCAGCGATCTGGAATGAAACGGCCTGATTCCCCCAATCCGATCATTGACATGATCCATCATGTCGCTCTGTCGGTTGATGACCTGGAACGTAGTCTGACCTTCTATTGTGATGGCCTGGGCTGTACCTGCGTTGTCCGGCGACATCTGGAGGCTGACGGTTACTTCATGCGGGCCATGGGAACCGACTGTCCAAGCCCCAATGGCGCTGAAATCGCCATCCTGCGATTGGGTTCCAGCACTCTGGAACTGATCCAATGGGCCGATACCCCAGCCATTGCCGGTGGAGCCCACCTGTGCCTGCTGGTCCCCGATCTGGAGGCCTGTTGTGCGGCCCTGCGCCAGCATGGCATCACTCCCCTGGCAGAGGCACAGGACATCGCGCACGGCCCCAATATCGGCGGTCGCATCGCCTGGATTCGTGATCCTGACGGCCATCGCATCGAATTGATGGAGCTGACTGCCCAACGACGGCAGGAACGCGGCTTGGCGACGCCGTAAGACCAGCCACACCACCGGTCGCCACTTCAGCCCCGTATGGCCTGAATGGGCTTACAGATCATCGCGCAGATACACCGCAAGATACTGCCACATCACCTGGCGCTGGACCTGGTCGAGATCCTCGTGCTCCTCGGCAATGTCGCAGGCCTCGGCCCAGGCGCAGACGGTGCCGGGGATCTGGATGATGGCATGCCAGACGCCCGCTTCGATGACATACCAGCTCTGGGGCAGGATCGGCAGGGCCGTGGGCAGGCCGGGGCGATCGCCGGATCCGGCCAATACCAGGACCGCCCGGCCTTGCAGCAGGACGCCAGCCTGGCGGCCACCCCGGTTGCGGGCCAGGGAGGTGGTGCTGTGCGGCAGACGGTCGGGGCTGGGGTTGGTCAGGCCCAGCTGCCAGGGCCGGGGCGGGTCGTTGATGCTGCCTTCGGCCACCCAGATGTAGCCGGCCTGACGACTGCGGCCGACGATGACCTGGTCGTCCACCACCTGTTCAAGCAGCAAGGGGCGTCGCTCAACCGCCAGGGCCAGGATCCGGGCC
>SLQH01000474.1 GCA_007131555.1 Planctomycetota bacterium
AGGCCCCCTTCACCGGAGCCGATGCCCAGGAGGTGATGCGACATCACGTCTTCACCCCACCGCCCTCAGTGCGATCTCTGGCGCCCAAGGTGTCACGAGCCACCGACACGATGATCCAACGCCTGATGGCCAAGCGTCCGGAAGAACGCCCGGCGCATGCGACAATGGTCATGGAGGCGATTGCTCGCATCCTCCAGCCACGTCCCCCCGCTGCCCAAGGGCCAGGCCGGGCCCGCGGGCCTGGTCGACCCCGCCCTGAGCCGGCGCGAGAACAGCAGGAACCGGAACCGCCCAGCAAGACTGTGCCCCTGGTGGCCTCGGCTGTGGTGGTCGCCATCGTCATCGGTCTGGGAATCCTGATCGGCACCATGTATTCCTCAGGCAGTTCTCAGGACGCCAATGCCGAGGCCGACAACGCCCAGACCAGCACCACCGCCCCAGACCCCACCCCGCCGACCACCGAGTCCTCACCGGCCATCAGCGATCCTGCCCCCGACCCGGCCGCCGAAGCTGCCGCACAACAGGTCGTGGCCGGACTTGATGAAGCCGCTGCTCTACGCCAACGTGGCGCCCAACACCTCGCCACCGCCCTCCAGATCATGGAGGCGATCCCCAACCCATCGCCGATCCCGAACTGGCGACACGTTTTGCCGAGGAAGAACAGGCCCTGATGCGGGCTTACCGGAACCATGCCCAGGAACTGTGGCAGGGCATGACCTCCATCATCGACACGCTGGTCGCAGAACATGACTTTGATGCCGCTCTCGGTCTGGCCGAGGAACTGGACCCCTCCCTGACTGCCGTGATCGATGACTTTGCCGCCCGTCAGGCCGCCATCCACACGCGCGCCAACCAGATGGTCGATGCCCTGATCAGGGACCGACGCGCCATCGCTGATGATGATGTTGCTGAGCTCGAATCATTGCACGAACGCGCCATGTCCGTGCACTACAGCAGCCGCCACGATGACCTGGACGGTCTGCGCCATGAACTCACCCATTCCATCGCCAGGATCCATGAGGAACGAGCCCAGGAGATTGAGCGGCGCTGGCGGCAGTCCTCCGGCAATCTGGTCGAGCATCTGCTCAACGGTCGTCTGACGGAAGCCCGAAGCCTCCTGGAACGCCTCAGCGATGATCGGCAACTGGGCAGCCTGTGTCCTCCGGTGGAAGACGTCATCAACGCCCTGGCTGCCTATCATGGTCGGGCCGCCGCCGCCTTGCGTCCGCGCCTCAATCAGAACATCACCATTGCAACCCAACGCGGCACCCAACGTGGCACTCTCAGCCAGGTCGATGTGGGACGGGGCATTGCCATCACCATCAGCAATCGGGATCCCAGCACTGGTGTCGTCGCCCAGGCGACCATCAATCTGGCCTGGAACCTGTTATGCCCCCAGGCCTTGGCCGAACTGGCTGGAGAATGGCCAGATGGCACCGCCCAGCAGATGGCCCACGCCGTGGTCGCCATCCACGCTGAGGACCACCAGACCGCCCGCAGCATGCTGTCGGCCAATCGTGATCATCCCCTCTTCCACCATCTGGCCGGTCAACTCGGCGATGACCAGGACGACGATCACCAAGACGAAACCGAGATCGCAAGGGCCTTTCGTGACATCCAACGCCGCTATCGACCGCGCATGTCCAGCGACGATGCCCGCAGCCTGTTGCAAGAGCTTGAAGCATGGCGTCAGGCCCACGCCGACTCACAGTTCCGCCGCAACCTCGACAACCGCGACCAGGAACTGCGGATGGCCCTGCACCAGATCGCACATGCCAATCTCATCCCCAATGGCGACTTCGAAAGCAACCGTCTGGAGGGCTGGGAGAGCCGGGGCCCGGCCCAGGCCAGTCTGTCACTGATTGATTCGCCACAAGGACGCCAGCATCTGCGGCTCTATGGATCCGGTCGCAACGGCATCGAACATCGGGTCATCACTGAAGTCACGGTCGATCAGGGAGGTTCCTATGACTTTTCGGCCCTGGTACGCTGCGCCAATGTCTCCACCGAGGTCTCGATTGAGGTGCACGTTGACCGACGGCGAGTCCATCAGGCATCGTTCAGCGGACGTTCCGGAGGCCGTGCCACCTATCGCTGGCGCAGCGGACGACGCAGCACCGGCGGCACCCGGTCCGACCACTGGCAATCCACCTCAGCCAGCTTCACCATCCAGGCCGGACAGGATGTCGTCGTCACCATCATCGGCAGTTCGCCTGATACCATGGACCTCAGGGTCGATGATGTGGTCTTGCGGCCACAACTACGCTGAACCCGATGGCCCCTCCCGCCTGGGCGTAAGAAATAGACTGACACATCGCTCGGCATTGCTTTTTCAGCCCCGGACTCGCCAGTAAGCACCGCCCATCACACACCCATCACGGAGCACCGGGCCTTGGCCCGCGTGCCGATGCGTGGTTCCCATGTGTTCGCCAAGTGCCAGCCCGATCGGCGGCAGGACACCTGGACTACGGCTCGTAGACACCGCGACTCGTGACCATCGACGGGGAGAAAAGAGCGCCAGCGGGGGACGGCGATGATGGTGACGCCCTGGCCTATACCGACCTCAAGAATCATCGCCCGCCAAGGCCCGCTGCTCCAGGTTGAGTCCATCGAACTGATGAGCGGGGTTGGCAACGTAGGTGTCTGCGCCATGCTCGGTCGCTATTACTTACGGACTCCTACGCTTGTCCAATGCCGCAAACCACCCACACTGATGGGCACATATGAGTTATATCCTGGCCTGTGAAGCTCTGTCCACAGGTGGCAGCGTGAGTGCCCTCAGCGATGATGGCACTGACCTGCCGCTTGCGTCATCCCCTGGTTGCGGTCGTGCGGCCGGCGACCTGGCCCCGGCCCTGGCCGCAGCCATCGCCGCTCACGGTCGGCCGCGAGCCCTGGCCATTGCCGCCGGGCCGGGCAGCTTCACGGGCTTGCGCATCGCGGTGATTGCCGTCAGGACACTGGCCTGGCTTGATGATCTGCCGGTGCATCCGGTCGACAGCCTGGCCGCCCTGGCCATCGCTTACGGTCCCGGCACATGGTGGCTGTGGATGTCGCTCAAACGAGACACGACCTTCACCGGCGTGTACCGCAGCGATGGACAAGTGGTCACCAGTCTCCAACCAGCCGCACCCCAGGCCGATGACCGCCCCTGGTCGCGTCCGCCATATGCCGATATGCGCCTGGGCGGGCCAGCCCTGACTGACAAACCCATGCTGCGCGAACGGGCCGGCGATCTGGAGATCGGCCCGACCCGTCCTGTGCAGGCCAGTGATGTGGCCCGGGCCGCCGCCTCCTATCCCCCAGTGGCCTGGACGGCCCTGATGCCCGACTATCGCCAGGCCAGCGCTCCCGAATTGCAACGCGCCGCCACCAAAGGCTCGACATGAACTGGCGCAACCGGGTGGAAGTCAGCTACAAGGCCCTGGCCGACAACGCCCAGCGGATCCAGGCCCTGGCGGCTCCGCGACAGCTCATTGCCGTGGTCAAGGCCGATGCCTACGGCCTTGGCCTGGAACGCTGTGCCCGCATCTACCATGAGGCCGGGGCTTTGATCATCGCCGTGGCCGCCTTGAGCGAAGCCGACCGGGTACGCCGAGCCGTGCCCCAGGCCCGCATTCTGCTGTTGGGATCTCCTCTTCCCGAAGAACGGGCGGCGGTCATCGCCAGCGCCTATGAGGTCTGCTGCACCAGCGCTGAGGAGATCACCGAGTTTGCCAGCCTGGCCCGCCACGAACGCCAACGGGTCCACCTCTTCATCGATACCGGGATGGGCAGGGCCGGCTGCCTGCCAGCCCAGGCCCCCGAACTGGTACAACGCATCCTGGCGAGTCCCAGTCTGCATCTGGCCGGTATCGCCAGCCATTATCCCATGGCCCTCAATGATGCCGTCTCCACCACGCAGGAGGCGATCCTCGCGCAGGTACTGGCAGCCCTGCCGCCCTTACCGGAGGATTGTCTGATCCATCTGGCCAACAGTGAAGGTCTGGTGGTCCGCCCACCGATAGGTCAGGCAGTGCGCATTGGATTGTTGCTGACCGGCGCGGCCGATCCCTCCCTGGGACACCTCGACCTGCAGCCAACCATGCGCTGGGTCAGTTCCGTGAGTGTCGTCAAGGCCCTGCCAGCCGGCCACGGCATCAGTTATCAACACCAGCATGTCCTCGATCGTGATAGCATTGTGGCGCTGATTCCGGTTGGCTACGCCGATGGCTATCCGCTGGCCCTCTCCGGTCGTGGCCAGGTTCTCATCCAAGGTCGCAGGGTCCCGATACTCGGCCGGGTGACCATGGACTACGTGATCGTCGATGTCAGCGACCTGCCCCACCAGCCCCGACCAGGTGAAGAGGTGGTGCTCATCGGACGTCAGGACGACGAAGAGATCACCGTTACCGAGTTGGCCCGATTGGCCGATACCCTACCCTACGACATCCTCTGCGGCCTGCGTGGACGATGCGAGGTGGTAGGAGTGCCGTGACCAATCCGTTGGCAGCCTGTCGGGTGACGGCTCGCGCCGCGAAAAGACAAGGTGTCTATTCGGCCTGAGGCAGGGTCAGGACCTCGGCCGCGATCTGAGCCACCCACAGATCGGTGCTGGCAGCCAGACGCTGGAGATGGGACAGAACGCCGGCCCGACCGCGCCGAGCGGCTTGGTCCGGGGCCGCCAGGGCCAGAAGACCGCCCAATTGCTGGATGGGGTCGTCGCTTTCAACGCGACCGCCGACCGGCAACTGCGGATGATCAGTGGCCAGACGTGATAACAGCGGATGACCGCTGGCATCCTCAATGCGCACCAGCACCGGCCGCCGCGCGGTCAGGGCCCAGGACAAGCGTCGCAGCGGTCGACCCGGACGGTCATCGATGAGATCAACCACCAACAAGGGACTGTCCTGGTAGTCAGCCAGGGAAACGCCACGAATCTGCCAACCGGTGCCCAGACGCAATTCTTCGCTCCAACGCAATTGCCCATGACGGTCCACATAGGCGACATCCATGGCGTCACGTTCGCCGCGCGCCACCAGCACCGCATGACGCGATTCGTCATCGTCTTCGTCACCGCCAAAGGCCAGGACCGCCACGGGACCGCGACTGCGATCATCAACCTCACCGTGCAAGTCCAGCTTGGTCGCCGCCGTCAGGACCCGTAGAGCCTGACGATACTCGTTGGTATCCAAGCCCGTGAAGTCGACATCTACGTAATCAAGCAGGGCGTTGCCCTCGCCGACCCGCGGCGTACAGGCCGCCATGGCGATCAGGATAAGGCTTGCCCACAGGCAGGACATCATGTGCTGTTTCATGGCAGTATGATTCACCTTCCCCATGTGGATCGCAAGCGGTTTCATGGTGACGCAAAGCCTTCCAGGGGCTCTCCATCGGGATGCAGGCACAGGCCGCCACTGCGACCCGGCTCGAAGACCGCCGGAATGGCGGCCCCGAAGGGGCGCAGCCAGGGCTGCTGGTCGACCACCAGGTCAAGGTGCCCGCTGCCGGTGATCGGCACGTCGCGCCCCTGAGTCGCACAGCCGACCACGTAGATCGCCCGATGGGCGGCAGCCGGGAAGTGGGCGCTGACCACCGGACGGCCGGCATAGTGCACGGTGTTGCCACTGGCATAGGTCCGGCTGCTGGCGGGCATCTGACCGACCTCGATGCGGTCTGGCAGCTCAGCGACGAAGCGCCAAGCCATCATCGCCCCATCGGGTGCCCGGAGCACGAACCCGGCCCCATCGGCATCGACGGTGATGGCCAGATGACCGGCACAGCTCAGATGCCAGGTGCAGGGCAGATCGCGATGGTCGTCGAGCTGATCGAAGATCGCCAGGGCGCCGCCATCGCCCAGACCCCAGTGGGCGGCGACGTAGCGTTCATGGTAGCAGCCGGAGACCCGCCGCAGATCCATGGCGAACAGCGGCCCCAGGGCCGTCGCCTCCTCCCACATCACCGACCCACAGGCGGCCTTGGGCGGAGGCTCGACACAGGGGGTGACCACGCTCTGCCAACGGGCCTCGCCCCGGGCCTGGCCACCGCCCATGATCCAGTCATGCCCCAGGCTCATGAAGCGTAGCGAACCGGCATCGGCCTGGCTGTGGCCGCCGACATGGGTGCTGCGAGCATAGGCCCCAAGAATGGCATCGCTGCCGTCACGATAGCGGTTGCGGGCCACCAGCAGGCCCTGACGACTGTCGCAGACCTGCTTCGGCAGCACCTCCTCCGGATGCCGGGCTGCAACCCCATAGGGATAGAACAGCAATGAGAAGAACCAGCCGTACCAGGTACCGCCACTGAAATCCGGCTGGGGGGCCTGGAGACCATGGAAATGATCGAAGCACCAACGCAGGGCCGGCAGATGTTCGGGCTCGGCCAGGGCCATGAAGGGTCCGCTGAGGGATGCCCCGACCCAGCCCTGACCGGCATCGTTCCAACTGAGCATGGCTCCCCAACCGGCGCCCGGCCCACCGCTGACGTCATCGTAGGGCGCTCGCAGGCAGGCTGCGGCATGGAAGGGCAGGGGCATGCGCCGCAGGTTGGAATGTCGGCCGAGCAGATCGATGGCTCCCACAGCAATGGCATCCGGGCCGCCCCGACCGGCCAGACCGGCAGCCAGCAGATGGACACAGGCGTAGGCCTGATAGCCCAGGCCCTCATGGTACAGACCGGCATCGCCGAAATGCTGGGCGAAGGCCAGCAGACGTTGCCCTGACCAGGCGATCATCTCACGCCCATCCCAGATCCGACCATCTGCATCGGCATGGCCATGCAGGGCCAAGGCGGCGACATGAGCCCCGGAATGGGTCACTGCCCACCAGTTGTTGCCGACCTGATGGGGGTTGCCCTTGCCGACCTGGCGCAGACCGGCCAGGATGGCCCGCAGACCATCCAGCAGGGGAACCTGCTGGTCCGCCGGCAGGACATCCCGGATGCAGGCCTGCACTATCCCTCCCAGGACCCCCCAGCGACCCAGCCCCAGATCGCTGCCGATACCCTCGGCCACCTGGGCGGCAAAGCCGGCCACAGCCGCCGAGGCCGCCTCCTGGGACCGGGTCAGCAGGGCTTCGACCGCCGCCGCCATGACCTGGATGGCCCGATCCGGCTCGGCCGCATGATCCGGGGCGGCATGGCGCTGGGCGCGACATGTGGCCAGGATCCCGGTCACGGTCGGCTCGCCGTCGGCTAGCAGGGCCTGCAAGCGATCACGCAAGGCATCATCGTACCAGAGGGCGACAGGCTGTGGTGTCATAGGGGCCTCCATGGTGGATACGTGCCCTTATAGGCCGAGCCAAGGGCTAGGAGTCTGTAAGGGATAGCGACCAAGCATGGCGCAGTGCATTTTCGAGTCCCGATTTCGTCGAAAACCGCAGCCATAGCCGAAGCTATGGTGAGGATTTCGGCGGAATCGGGGCCGAAAAGGCCAAGCCAGGCGATGTGTCAGCCTATTCCTTACAGGCTCTTAGACCACCAGCGTTCTGCGCACACAACACCAGCAGTGTGTCCTACGCTCACCCTGAGGGTGCTTCGAGCGCGGTTGTCTGCTGGTCGTCATGGATGTCTAATGATGACAACGCGTCCCTACCCAAGCCTCACGGGGCTGAGTCGTGACGTCAATGATTCCGTGCTTGGCATGGCGGCTCTGCAACACCGTTCCTGATGAGAGATGAGATGATGAAAGCCCTGTTCTCCTTGATCCTGTGCTGCTCGCTGTTTGCCTGTGGCGGTGGACGCAGCAGCGCCGATAGCGTTGACGGTACCGACGCCCCTGATGCCCGAACAGCACGTCGCCACGACACTACGCGGCCAGATAGCCCAGACGCAACCATCCCCGACCATGACGCCGCCCCGCCGGCGGCGACTCCTGATAACCTCATCGACCTGCTGCCCTTGGCTGCCAGCGGTCACTTCACGCCACCCCGAGAAGATGGGCCCTGGCGGCGCACATACCCCGACGGCAGCGTCTGGGAAGAAGGCCGCTTTGAAGATGGTCTGATGGTGGGTGAGTTCACCCGCTACTATCCAGATGGCCAGCGCTCACTGCACACCAGCTACGTGGCCGGTCACAAGCATGGCAGCTTCACCAGCTGGTACGCCAATGGCCAGATCTTCGAGCAAGGACAATACATCGCCGGTCAGCGCGATGGAACCTGGACCAGCTACTATGAGACCGGTCAGATCCTGGAAGAGAGCGTCTGGAAGCGCGGCCATCGGATGTCGGTCACCACCCACCTGATCGACGGCAAGACCGTGACCACGCCAATCACCGGCTCACCGATCTCAATCCGCGGCGAAGACTGACCAATCCCCACGCCGAGCCCCGAAATCAGACATCGTCCGACAATGGCCAGGCGTTTGTAAGGGATAGCGACCGAGCACAAGCGCAGTGCATTTTCGAGGCCCGATTCGTCGAAAACCGCAACCATAGCCGTAGCTATGGTGAGAATTTCTGCAGAATCGGGGCCAAAAGACTACGCTAGGCGGATGTGTCAGCCTAAATCCCGCAGTTGAACGATGAAATCTGGATATAGGACCGCTGTCCAAGCAGATATACGCAGACAGAACTGATTTACCTTCTGGGTGAAAGTCCGAATCTGTCTATATCGCCTTGTACAGCAACCCTATAGCCTCCAGCCTAAAGCCTACAGCCGGATTGAGGGTCAGATGATCCCGACAGACCATACACGTGACGCTTAGGGCGTATCGTCCTCGTCGACTTCGGTCTCCCGCCGTTCATAGCGTTCGTTACCTTCAGGGACCAGGGCGATGGCGTCATCCCAATCGGCCAGCAGGCGATGGATGCCGACCGCCTGTGCCTCATCAGCATTGCTCAGGTGCAACTGGAGATCACACTTGTCGCATTTGCGATCACAGAACACCGGCTCGTAGGAATCCGGTTCCTGGTAGGTGGTGATCACGCCCTCGAAGTTGCGCAGCACCACCTTGTTGGTCGACCAGGAGATGAGGTAGTTGGGCATGACCGGGATCTTGCCGCCGCCGCCGGGAGCGTCGATGACATAGGTCGGCACACACAGGCCGCTGGTATGGCCCTGGAGGCTCTCCATGATCTCGATGCCCTTGCCCACCGGGGTGCGGAAGTGGGTCAGCCCCTCGCTCAGGTCGCACTGATACAAGTAATAGGGCCGGACCCGATTGCGGACCAGATCATGGACCAGGGCCCGCATGATCCGGGGGCAGTCGTTGACCCCGGCCAGCAGCACCGTCTGGTTGCCCAGGGGGATGCCGGCATCAGCCAGACGAGCCAGGGCCTGGCGCGAGGAGGCGGTCAGTTCACGAGGATGGTTGAAGTGGGTGTTGATCCACAGCGGATGATAGCGCTTGAGCATATCGCACAGGCCATCGGTGATGCGATAGGGCAGCACCACCGGGGTCCGGGTGCCGATGCGGATGATCTCGACATGGGGAATGGCCCGCAGTTCCTTGAGGATCCACTCCAGGTAGCCGTCCTCCAGCAGGAAGGGATCACCACCGGACAGCAGCACGTCGCGGACCTCGCTGTGCTCCCGCACATAGGCCAGGCCGGCTTCGATCTGGGCCCAATCAGGGATCGAATCGCGATCGCCGACCTTGCGCTTACGGGTGCAATGACGGCAATACATAGCGCAGACATTGCTGACCAGGAACAGCACCCGGTCCGGGTACCGATGAGTGATGCCCGGCACCGGTGAGTCATGATCCTCGCTCAAGGGATCAGCCATGTCGGCATTACCAATGAGCAGCTCCTCCGGCATCGGCAGGGCCTGTTTGAAGACCGGATCATTCTCGTAGTCGTTGGCATCGATCAGCGACAGATAATACGGAGTGACCGACAGGGGAAACCGGGCAATGGTTCCCTCCAGTTCACGTCGCCGTTCCTCCGGCAGATCAATGCCCAACAAACGTTCGGCACTGGCCAGATCACGAATCCGGTGCTTGAGTTGCCAACGCCAATCAAACCAGCGCTGAAAGTCGCCATCAGGGGCGATCTGACCATGAATATGTTCCTGGCGGGCATGTTGTTGGGCATGATGAGTTGGAGCCATGGCATCTCTCCCTATGGAGGCTTCTTGGTGTCAGTGCTAGCAATGAGGAAATCACTCTATCCCAAACAAGCAGAATTCAAGCTGTTTCGTTGTTTTTATGAACAATGTGTCGAAAATAACACTTTCTTGCCGGACCCCAATAAACATGATGAGACTCTTGGTAAGCCAAGAGCCCCGAGGTGACCACAGTGCTTAACCGACGATGACAGTGTCTGTGAACGATATCTCGCCACCACAATGTTCTGTGCCGACGCCCCAGTCCATCATCATACCGGAGCCGTAATGATCTTTGATGACCTGATCGCCTGCCTCAGCAACCATAACGAGCAGCAATGGAATGCCGACCTGGCCCATATCACAATCACTTGTGACCCTCACAACCGCCGCCTGAAGTGCCTGGGCCTGCTACCAGACGACCTGGATGCCGGCGCGTACACGCACCTGCTCACCACCCTGCGTCAGCATCAGCCCGACATCAGCAAGCTGCTGATCTACCTGCGCGCCCCCAGCCTCCCGGCCTGGGCCGGAGACCTGGTCCACGAGGCCTGTCTGAGTGGCTTCTTCGCCGGGACCGACGCCCAGGTCCTGGCGGCTTTCCTTGATCCGGAACGAGCCGTGGCATCTAACGACGCCGAGCTGACGGCCATCCGCAGCGCCGCCGAGGCCCGCAGCCCGGCCCCCGCACCCCTGGCCGAGGGCTACCAGGCCCGCAGCGCCCAGGCCGATGACCTCGACCTGCTCATCGACCTGCTGCGCCGCACCTTCCCCGACTACCCGACCCCGATCGACCCTGACTACCTCGGCCCCCGCCTGGCGGAGGGCAGCAGCCTGTTTGAGATCATCGACGATGCCCAGGGCCAGCCGGTGGCGATCATCTCGGCCGAGGTCGACCTGACCAACCGCAACGCCGAGATCAGCGACTGTGCCACCCTGCCGGCCCATCGCGGCCGGGGCCTCATGCGCCACCTCATCACCCGGGCCGAAGAGGCCGCCGCCGCTCGCGGCGTGACGGCCTGCTACACCCTGGCCCGGGCCTGTGAGCCGGGCGTCAACCACGCCTTCGCCGGCTGCGGCTACCGCTACACCGGCCGTCTGGTCAACAACTGCCGCATGCCGACCGGTTGGGAGACCATGAACGCTTGGTGCCGCCCGACCTAGTGTGGTGACCCATAAATAACTCCCATAAGTCTTCGCCTCGCATGGCATCTGCTTCGTTGCGCTCCGCTCACAATAGCGCTGCTATTGCTCCGCTTCGCGACGCC
>SLQH01000450.1 GCA_007131555.1 Planctomycetota bacterium
CGTTCAAACAATTTTATGCCGCCGTGCATCAGCGGCACCAAGCGTTGGCGATCAAGATCGGCCCCCGACTCACGGGCGAAATCGCCTACGGCTGATGCCAGCAGCGCGGCCGTTGTACCATGCCGCATCGGCGTTGCCGACAGCGGCGCTGACGGCACAGTCTCAATCATCACCCGTATCGTGCTGCCGTCATCAGCACTGCTATGGCCACCAGCCGACAACAACCGCCCATCCTCGGCAATATGCGCCCACCAGCCGCCGTCACCGGCGATCCGTAGGGAGCCATCCTCCTGAGCACGGACCTCAACTCCAGACCGTGACAACATCAAGACCGCAAAGGCCGGCGACATGGTGACCTGCAACAGGGTCTGACGGCTTTTTTTGGTGCTCATGCCGGCATTCAGCCGGGCCTTGACACCAAGCTCGTCCTCATCCTCGATGGCTGCAGTCTCCAAGGCCAGATCAACCGTCTTGTGCCATGCCACGGTATCGGCAAAGGCCTGATGCCAGGTACCAGCCTGACCATCCCAGAGGGCGATATTGTCAGTGCTGAACAACAGACCATGCTGGGCCGATTGATCAAGCGTGGTCACACGCATCAGCAGTTGGTTGAGATGGTCAAGACGAAGCTCGAAGCGCTCCTGATCATTGACCGTGACATGCAGGGCCAGGGTCTGCTGTTCTGCGACGAATCCGTCATGCAACCAGGCGACACAGGCCTGTACGGCGGTCACTCCGGCCGGTGTCGGCTCTCCCAGCAAGGGCATGAGTGGCGATTCGGCGACCCGGAGCACCAGATCGACCGCATCAAATGGCGAGCGAGGCTCAAGACTGACGGCATATGCCAGGAAACGCCCGCTATCATGCATGACTTGCCGGACCCTGCGCAACAACCCCCCGCCAGCCAACATGCCATCCTGGATATCGGCAGCCTCACGCAACCACTCCGCCACCTGCTGGGGATCATTGCGCTCAGCCCCCTCAATCCGGAGGCCATGCAGACGGCGCCCCTCAGGAACCCGGCACAGCACCACCAGATCGGCGTTTTGATCATCGACGTTCTCAACCGTGACCACCACCCGGGCGTCCGCAAAATCGGCCTCGTCATGAGCCCTTGCCACCTCACGCCCGATAGCCTGCAGACACAGTTCATCGGCCTTGATCCACTCACCGATGACGGCACGTGGTGTCCCCTGATCTGAGCAGGCGAGCCGATCGACCAGTGCCTGCTGGGCAATCTCTGCCCCGGACACGATGACAGAACGCAGGCGTCGGCGCGGTCCCTCGTTGACCCTGAGCCGACCCGGCTGTAAACGGCTCACCACAGCCTCATTGAAGCCGGCCCGTCGATAGCCCCGCTGGATCGCCGCAGCCGCCTGTCGTTCCACTGCGGCAGGCGACAGACGCTGCTCGACCGCACGGGCCAGAGCCCGGTCCTGGATCAGGGCCGCACGGATCTCCTCGACGCTATAATGTGTCACCCCGTCAATGCCCAGATCAGAGAGTGGCTCAGCCCCCGGCAGACAGGGCAGCCCGATCATCAGCAATAGAGACAGGAGACGATGGCACGACATGGGCTGCATTGTAACGCCACCACCGAAGACGACAAGACCTGATGACGCGGTGGGTCGTAATAGGAACGGATCATGGCATTGTCACGACACAGGCCCGTGGGCCTGAAGAGTGACGTCTACCGTCATCCAGCATCGACCAGAGACGACACCCGCAAACGTTCGGCGATGGTCGCGACATCCGTGGACCCTTCCTCCACCACCACCGTCTGTTCGTCATCGGCCGCCAGATCGAACCAGTTGTCGCTGCACCGCAGATCATCGTCAGCCAGTTCCAGACGGACCAGCAAGGCCGGACGTTGGGCAGAGATGGTGATCCGATGGTCATCAACGGTGACGCGCAGACCTGGATCACGCAGTTCCAGGTGCTTGGGGCGCACAAAGGTCATGGTGTTGCGACTCAGCACCGCGCCATCCACACTGACCGTGACGAACAACAGGAAACGACGGGCGCCGACCGCCGCTACCATGTCCCGGCAGTCGACATCATCGACACAGACATCGCTTTGGCTGGCAATCCAACCGTCACTGCGGCCCCGTCCCAAGGTGACACCATCAGGGTCACAGGCCCACCAGTCGACGACCGCATCAATGGCATGGGGGGTATGATTGGAGACATGGAGGGCGGCATGATGTCGCTGCTGGTCCTCCAGGATGCTGACCAGAACCGGAGCGAAGAAGCGCCGGGCGAAGTGATGCAGAGCCTTCCATCTACCATGGACATCAAGCGATGACCATGAGGCGCAGGGCCAGATGTCGTTGATCTGCCAATACAGCAGGCCCATCATCCGGGGCTGGGTGCGGCGGGCGTGCTCAGCGGCGTACTTGATACAGAAGGCCTGGACTGCCTGGGTCATCCACAGGGTGTTGTCGAGGTCCTTGGGAACCCGATACCAGTCCATGAGATAGGTGAATATCTTGCGGTTGCCGTTAGCAGAACGCTGATGGAAATCACTGACGAAACTGGTGAGGTTGCGGTCTTCAGGCGCGGTGTAGGCGGCAAAGGTGCGCGGTTCGGGAAAGGACTGGAATCCAAACTCCGACATGAATCGATGCAGCCAGGTGCGCTGATGTTCGAAGGGCTGGCCACCGAACCACACGTCCCAACAATGGGCATCACCACAACTGGGGTCCCGGTGCTGGTAGCGGTCACCATGGGGCGTATGCGGACTGCACGGCCACCAGGCCCGCTCCGGATCCAGTTCCTCCAGCAGATCAGGCAGCAGGACATCGAACAGACGGCAGTAGTCGGCCCAGCTCATCTTGTGATCGTTCCAGCCATCATGACCGACCAAGCCCTGCTCAATTTC
>SLQH01000097.1 GCA_007131555.1 Planctomycetota bacterium
CCAGTTCGCTGGCCGCAGCGGCCACCCGCTGGGGCTCATCGGCGGCGGGTGGGGGCAGGGGGCTGGTGGCTGGCTGGATATCGCAAAAGGCGCAGTTGCGGGTGCAGTGCTGGCCTAGGATCAGGAAGGTGGCGGTCCCCCGACTGTAGCATTCATTGCGGTTGGGACAGGTGGCGTGGTCGCAGACGGTGTGCAAGCCGTGACGATCAACGCTCCGGCGGGTGGCAGCCGCCTGTCCGGAAGGAGCCAGCTGCCGCCGCAGCCAGGGCGGCAGGCGCTGCCGTTGCGGGCTGCACGGGAAGGGGGCCTGAGGGTCGGCGGCGGTCATCCTAGACACCACAGTTGAATGCTGAAAACCACGATAAACACCTCTTCTCAAGAAGACGTGCGATGCACAAGCCACTCACCTGAAAGGTGAGTAGCAAAAATCGCAGAAGTGCCCCAGATTCTAGGCGCCGACGACGATGTGTGCTTGCGCACATGAGGAGGAGGCAACGACGAAGATGGGGTACTACTGCGGTTTTTAGGGTCATGCTAGCGGCCATTCGCCGTCGTAGACATGGCTGGCCGGGCCGATCATGACCACGTCGCCGTGGCCGTCCCAGGACATCCGCAGGTCGCCGCCATTGAGGCGGACGATGGCGCTGCCGTGGGGGATCAGGCCGGTGAGCATGGCGGCCACGGTGGCGGCGGCGGCACCGGTGCCGCAGGCCCAGGTCTCGCCGGCGCCGCGTTCCCAGGTGCGTTGGCGCAGCACCGGCATCCCGCCTTCGTCGGCCAGGCGGGCGATGAACTCGACGTTGGTCCGACGGGGGAAGCGGGGGTGGCATTCGATACGCGGTCCGACGCTGGTCACCGGGGCCTGGTCGACATCGTCGACGCAGCACACGGCATGGGGGTTGCCCATGCCGACGGCGATCATCCGCCACGGCACCCGATCGACATCATCCAGTGCCAGTTCCAGCAGGGGACCAGGGCCGGGATGGTCGACCGGTACGGCGCTCGGTTCCAGGCGTGGGGTTCCCATCGCTACCCGGACCCCGGTGCAGCGCCCCTGGTCATCGACCAAGCAGGTCACCGGCAGGTCGCCGGCCCCGGTCTCGAAGACCATCTCGGGGGTGCCGATGTGGCCTCGGGTGAAGGCCAGCCAGGCGCAGCAACGCAGGGCGTTGCCGCACATCTCGGACTCGCTGCCATCGGCATTGAACATCCGCATGCGGGCCGCCTGGCGCTGCCCTGGACCGAGCACCACCAGGCCGTCGCTGCCCACCCCGAAACGTCGCTGTGACATCACCTGGGCCAGGGCCGGCAGGTCCTCCGGCAGATCCTGGCGCCAGGCGTCAAGATAGACGTAGTCATTGCCGCAGCCGTGCATCTTGGTGAAGCGCAGGACCCCGGCTGACGACCCCTGCTGATCAGATGACATCGTCGCCTTCGTCCTCTGCGCCGCCGGCATGGGCGGCGACCGAAGCGTCGAACTCCTTCCAGTATTCCTCAGGCATGTCGAGGGCGATCTTCAAGGCCCCGTTGGAACCGGCGTACTGCGGCTCGTCGACAGTGGTGACATTGCCGCCGCCGTATTCCTGCAGGGCCTGTTCGATGGCCAAGCCCAGGCTCTTGATCTGGCTGCCGCCGCCGCCGAGGAGGATGTTGTTGCGCATCTTGGCCTGGAACTCGGGATCGTAGGTGGCGATCAGGTCCTGGAGGGCGGCGATGGTCGGCGGGACGATGGTGTAGCAGGCCTTGTAGACCTCTTCGGTGATGTCGAACTGGGTCGGCTTGCCCTTGACCGGCATCATCACATTGGCCTCGTCCATCTTGGGGCTCACCGAGGAGAACTTCTCCTTGAAGCCGCGCAGCATGTTGATGCTGAACTGGGCCTCCGGGTGCTTCTCCTTGATCAGGGTGGCCAGGGTCTGGTCGATGGCGTCACCAGCGATCTGGTGGGTGCGCTGGTCCTCGGGCTGGGGCATGGTGCCGTGTAGACGGCAGAGGTCGGTGGTGCCGGCACCGATGTCGATGACCAGGGTGTCATCGAGGAAGTCCAGGCCATAGGCCACCGAGAAGGGCTCGGAGGTGACGATCACCGAGTCGATGCAGTTGGCGGCGGCCTCAAGGATAGCGGCCTTGCCTTCAACGCTGGCCTCGGCCGGAGCGCCGATCACGGCGTAGATGGTGCTGCCCTTGGGGGCCTTGGCGAGGCTGACGACATGCTCCAGCAGGTCCTTGACGGCATGCTTGGTCTCGCTGCTGTCACGAGCCCCGACAACCTTGATCGAGCCCCCGGCCAGGGGTCGGTGGAGGTTCAGGGCGAGGCGGTTCTCGACCGCTTCCTTGCCGTAGATGATATCCCGACCGCCGAACTTCTTGCGGGCCACATGGTCCTTGGGATAGCCGACATAGGACCATACGGTGGTGCGCACGCCGGTGGACGAGGTCAGCGAGGTGCGGCTGGTACCGAGGTCGATGCCGAGATAGACGATATCGGACATGAACGTTGCTCCTTACGGTGGTGAAGAGATGCGCCTGATGTCTTCAGGTGTACGGTGGGGTGGCGATTGCTCAAGCGGGTTTAGGGCCGTTGCAGCGGAGGTGGCTGAAAGTCCTTGAAGTCGGCCACGGTCTTGACCGCTCCTGACGGGGTGCTTTCTGGATCGGCCTCCGGTTCCCAGGGCAGATCGTCGGGATCGACCAGGTCGTCGTCAGCGATCGTGCCATCCTCATCGGTGATGATGGCCACGTCCTGGGGGGTCTGCTCCATGGCCTGCTCGCCACGTTGCAGGGGCGGAGGGGCGAAGTCCTTGTAGGCGGCGATCTGGGGTACGGCCCGCTCGCCATCATCCAGGGGCTCCGACGGGGTGATGGCCATGCCGATCTCC
>SLQH01000503.1 GCA_007131555.1 Planctomycetota bacterium
CTCGCTGGCAATGGCGGCTGCGCTGGTCTCGCTCGCAGCGAGCCTTGCGGCCTCGGCGGTACTGCTCACCGTCACCCGCTCTGCCGTGGGCAGGTTGACGTCAAGCCAGGTACGGCACTGGGCGAGACCCTGGGGGTGGGAGTAGACCCGCTTGATGGTCTTGGCCGACGGTTCACGGCTGACCAGGTGATGCTGAATCCGCAACTCAACCTCACCCACGATCTGCAGCGGACTGTTCAGGAAGCAGTCGAGGGTGTGATTCACTACACCTTCGGTGGAATTCTCCACCGGCACTACGCCATAGTGCATGTCGCCGGACTCGACTTCCTTGAACACCGTATCGATGGACGCCAGCGGCTGTAACTGCACCTCGTGACCGAACTGCTTGATGGCCTGGGCGTAGCCTACATCGAGGGCGGCTGGCCGGGTTCCAATCCCAAGGATGAACAGTATTTCGCCGCGGTGCGTGACCTGAGTCTGCAACAGGCCCAGATCGCCGCCTTCGGCTCGACCCGTCGGGCCAAGCTGAGCGCTGCCGAGGATCCCAATCTGGCCAAGCTGGTGGCCAGTGGGGCCCATGTCTGCACCATTTTCGGCAAGACCTGGGATCTGCACGTGCGTGAAGCCCTGCGGGTGAGCCTGGAAGAGAATCTAGTCATGATCGCCGACTCGGTGGCTCATCTGCGAGAGCAGACCGGGCGTCCGGTGTTCTATGATGCCGAACACTTCTTCGATGGCTTCAAGGCCAATGCTGACTATGCGATCAAGACCTTGGCCGCGGCTCTCGAGGCCGGGGCCGAACGTCTGATCCTGTGCGATACCAACGGCGGTTGCTTGCCGCACGAGATCACCGCTGGGGTCGAGGCGGTACGGGTCGCCCTGCCCGACGCGGTGTTGGGCATCCACGCCCACAACGATGGCGGGGTCGGAGTGGCCAATTCCCTGGCCGCGATCCGGGCCGGATGCAGCCAGGTCCAGGGGACCATCAACGGGGTGGGTGAACGCTGTGGCAATGCCGATCTGTGTGCCGTCATCGCCAACTGCGAACTCAAACTGGGCTTGACCTGTCTGCCCGAAGGCCATCTGCAACGCCTGACCGAGGTCAGTCGCGAGGTCTGGGAGCGGATCAACATGGTGGCTCCGGTCAATCAGCCCTTTACCGGCAAGGCCGCCTTCGCCCACAAGGGCGGGATCCACGTGTCGGCGGTCCAACGGAACTCCAGCACCTACGAGCATGTCCCGCCAGAATCGGTGGGCAATACCCGGCGTATCCTGATCAGCGAATTGTCCGGTCGCAGCAACGTCATCGCCAAGCTGTCGCAGCGCTATCCGCAATTGACCGATGCCACCCTGATGGCGGCAGTGCTTGATGAGGTTCAGGAACGCGAGAACCAAGGCTATTCCTACGAGGCAGCTGATGCCTCCTTCGATCTTTTGGTTCGCCGTCATGTCGGCCAATGGCGACCAGTCTTCGATCTGGTCTACTACCGGGTTCACGGCCTGGGTACGGCCGGAGCCCAGACCGATCTGGTCGAATCGTCGGTCAAACTGACGGTCGATGGTCAGGCCCGCCTGTGCGTGGCCGAGGGCAACGGGCCGGTTGACGCCCTGTCGCACGCCCTGGGTGCCGCTCTTGAGCCGTTCTATCCCGATCTCAAGGACCTCCAACTGGTCGACTACAAGGTCCGCGTGGTCAATTCCAGCGACGGCACTGCGGCTCAGGTCCGGGTGCTGATCGACAACCAGTACCACGGCCAACGCTTCGGCACCACCGGGGTCCACGAGAACATCATCGAGGCTAGTTGGCGGGCCCTGGTCGAGGCGGTTGAATACACCGTGCTCGGGTTGCCGGACAATCGTGTCTGAATGGGCTGATTTCGGATTGCCGTAGTAGACTTCTTCCGGCGGGACATCATCTGCCGGACGGCTGTATCGGCGCTTGTGCTGTAATGGACGTCGGTGTAATGTATGGACCAAGCTGTTCATGGCCTCTACATGGGCGCGGCTTGTTCTGTCACGAGAATGGGTGTCATGTACGGCCCCGGACGGTCCATGAAGGAGGATCACCATGACGGCACAGACGTCCCGGTTGGCGATCGCCCCGACCGCCGAGGGCATGCTGGTGCGGATTGAGGGGCGGGCCTCCATCCCCCAGAGCGAGGCGGTGGAAGCCGTGGTGCGGGATCTGTGCACCGGTGACAATCATATGCATCTGATCTTTGATCTGGCCCGCTGCACCTACGTCGACAGTACCTTCCTTGGGACCCTGGTGCGTCAGCATCAGCGACTGGGTGGTGAGCGCTTCGCTCTGGTGGCCCCCGGCGAGGATGCCCAGCGCCAGTTGGAAACCACCCGGCTGATCACCTTGTTCACCGTCATTCCCGCGTCGCCATCGGTGCTTGGTCCGTGGCAGGACATAGCGCTGCCGGAACTGGATGCTGGGGCTTTCGCCCAACAGGTGCGTCAGGCCCATCGGGCCTTGGCCGCCATTCCCGGTCCGCAACAGGCGGCATTTCAGGCGGTGGTCGATCAGTTGGGGTGAGGAGGATGCTTCATGAACAGTCATCGTCAGGAACTCTGGTTCAACGTCCCGGCTCGGCGGGGCTTTCTCAATATTACGCCTCAGGTCGAAGAGATCCTAGCTGCCAGCGGGGTCCAGGAGGGCCTGGTGCTGGTCAACGCCATGCACATCACCGCCTCGGTGTTCATCAATGACGACGAACGCGGTCTGCATCACGATTATGAGGTCTGGCTGGAGAAGCTGGCCCCGCATGAGCCGATCAGTCAGTATCGCCACAACGGGGCCGAGGACAACGCCGATGCCCACATGAAGCGGCAGATCATGGGCCGCGAGGTGGTGGTGGCGA
>SLQH01000105.1 GCA_007131555.1 Planctomycetota bacterium
GTCCCTGGCCCAGGCCCACGAAAACCTGCTGGCGGTCAAGCTCGATGGGGCCACCAAGGAGATGTTCACCTGGGCCCTGCGGGTCGGTTTCATCACCTACGGCATCAAGGGCGGCACCCCCGCTCTGTATCAGGCCCTGGAGGCCAAGACCGGTGGGGCCATCCGGGCCAGCCTGTCCAATGTCACCCGGCCGGGCCAGGTGGCGGTGCTGCGGGCCCTGCGTCATCCTGAGTTCCGGGCCCAGCAGGCGGCCAAGGTGGCGATCCTGCGGGAGCGGGCCATGGAGGTCCGGCGGGTCCTGGCCGACCCGGCCTATCATGACTGCTGGCAGGTCTATCCTTTCAACTCCGGCTACTTCATGTGTCTGCGGATCATCGGGGTTGATGCTGAGGCCCTGCGGGTCCATCTGCTCTCTGAGCACGGTCTGGGCACCATCGCTCTGAGCGATACCGATCTGCGGGTCGCCTTCTCCTGCCTGGAGTTGGAGCAGATCGCTGATGTCTTTGCCCGCATCGCCCAGGGTGTGCGTCAGCTGCGGGCCGGCTGAAGGCCGGCTGGCGGGGCTCGGCGGGCCGCTGCGGGTCGGTGCCGATGCCTGGATCGGACCCGCAGGCAAGGAGCCGCATCATGCTGCGCATGGCCGAACGGATGGGGCGGATCGATTCGAGCGGCATCCGCCGGATCTTCGATCTCGCCCGGTCCATGACCAACCCCATCAACCTGTCGATCGGCCAGCCGGATTTCGATGTCCCTGAGGCGGTCAAGACGGCGGCGGTGGCAGCCATCAGCGAGGGGCGCAACAGCTATACCCCGACCCAGGGCATCGAGCCCCTGCGGGCCCTGGCCCAGGCCGAGGAGTTGCAGGCCACCGGTCGCAGCTATGCCAGCAATGAGGTACTGGTGACCAGTGGGGTATCAGGTGGCATCTTCCTGTCCCTGCTGGCTCTGGTCGATCCCGGCGATGAGGTCATCATCCCCGATCCCTACTTCGTCATGTACAAGCATCTGGTGACCCTGTTGGGTGGGGTGCCGGTGTTCCTGGATACCTATGATGACGGTTTCCTGGTCGACCCCGATCGCCTGGCCGCGACCATCACCGCGCGTACTCGTCTGCTGATCCTCAACAGCCCGGCCAATCCCACCGGGGCGGTGCTCGACAGCGCCCGGCTCCAGGCCATCGCCGCCGTCTGTCAACGGCATGGCCTGGCGGTGCTCTCAGATGAGATCTATCGAGCCTTCTGCTATCGTCCCTTCGACTCCATCGCCCGTTATCACGACCAGACCCTGGTCCTGGCCGGTCACAGCAAGGCCTATGGCATGACCGGCTGGCGACTGGGCTACGCCTGTGGACCGCAGAGCTGGATCGAGGCCATGGCCATGCTCCAGCAGTACACCTTCGTGTGCGCGCCGTCGGTGAGCCAGTATGCCGCCCTGGCCTGCCCCCAGGTTGACCTGGGTGGCCACATTGAGGCCTACCGCCACAAGCGCGACCTGATGGTCGAGATCCTGTCACAGGCCTTCACCGTGGCCGAGGGGGCCGGGGCCTTCTATCTGTGGGTCGAGGCCCCCGGTGGCCTGAGCGGCAGCGCCTTCGTGGAGCGGGCCATCGCTGACAACATCCTGATCATTCCCGGTGGGGTGTTCAGCGAGCGCGACAGCCATTTCCGCATCTGTTACACCGTGGCGGATGACGTCCTGGCCGAAGGCGCTCGCCGCCTGGTGGCCCTGGCCCGCAATGGGTGAGTTGGACGAGGGTGTGCTGATGCGATGCGCAAGTTTGCATCGTCTGTTCTCAGTGAGGTGCGCCGCGATGCAACGATCCTCTCAATCCTTCCTCGTGGCGCGGTCTGCCCCATGATCGCCACCCTGCCCCCGGCGAGCTATTGCTGGGTGACGCCACCGGCTCCGGCGGCCATCGCTGTGTGCGCCCTGCGCTGGCCACCAGGAGTGGATCCTGCTAGCCTGCTGGATGTCTGGCCCCGGCCAGGCCGGGCGCGGTTCGGGCATCTGCGCGATGATGACGGAACCGTGATCGATGAGGTGGTGGTCATGGCCGAGGCCGATGACGCCCTGCTGCTGTGCTGCCATGGCGGTCCGGGGGTCCGTCGCCTAGTCAGCGCCCGTCTGGCGGCCTGTGGCCTGCAGGCCGAGGCGGCGCCGGCTGACGATGATCTCTGGGGTCGTCTGGCCCGGGTGGCTTCGCCGGCGGCCCGTGACTGGGTGCTGGCCCATGGTCTGGCGGAGCCGCCCTTTGCTGCCGAATTGCTGTATCGGCCGGTCATGGTCCTGATCGCTGGGCCGGCCAACGCCGGCAAGAGCACCCTGCTCAATACCTGGTGTGGCCATGCCCGAGCTCAGGTCGCTGATCAGCCCGGCACCACCCGTGATCTGGTCACCGTCGATCTGAGCCATCGCGGCTGGGCTCTGCGCCTGATCGATTCGGCTGGGTGGCGGATCACCGATGACACGTTGGAACAAGCCGGTCAGGCCCTGGTCCAGCAGGCGGCTGCCAGCGCTGATGTGGTCTTGTGGCTGGCCCCCGAAGATGACCCCGGCTCGTCCCTGCCCGCAGTCCTGCCGGTACGGGCCAAGGCTGATCAGGCCCCGACCGCTGACGGGCTGAGCTGGTCGGCTCCACCCTTCAGCGATCCGGCCACAGTTGCGGCCCGTTTGACGGCGCTGGGCGATGCGATTATGGGTCGCTGCTGTCTGCCGTAGCGTGATCCTGGGTTCTGCGTGACGGACCTAGGAGTCTGTAAGGGATAGCGACCGAGCACAAGCGCAGTGCATTTTCGAGACACGATTTCGTCGAAAACCGCAGCCATAGCCGTAGCTATGGTGAGGTTTTTGGCGGAATCGGGGCCGA
>SLQH01000515.1 GCA_007131555.1 Planctomycetota bacterium
GATCTGAACATGCCCGGCATGGACGGTTGGCGCTTCTGTGCGTTGCTACGCTCCCGAGCCTATCCGGCCCTCAATACGGTTCCCGTCCTGGTGGTATCCGCGGTCTTCAGCAGCGAAGAAACGAAGCGAGCCACTACCGATATGGGAATTCAGGGTTTCCTGCCGGCCCCGGTCGATGCCGCTGAGTTCATTGCCACCATCAACACTCTGGTCGCTGGTGGTTCGGCGACCCTACCCCTCCGGGCCCTTGTGGCCGATGCAGATGGCGAACACGGCGCTGCCCTGCAGGCGGCCTTCATTGCCGGAGGCTACCAGGCCGATCACGTCCGATCCCTGAGCGAGGCCCGCAGCCTGATCGACACCTTCGGGTATGACGCGGCGGTGGTCGACCAACAACTGGCAGATGGCGACGGCGGCACACTGCTGCCCTTGCTGTTGACCCAATGCCCCCCCTGTTACTGCATCATGACCACGGCCGATCCCGCTCCGCAACAGGCTCTGGACTGGCTGCGTCAGGGGGCGGCGGCCTATCTGCGTAAACCCTATCTCTGCGACTACGCCTTGGAAGTCTGCGCTCGGATCCGCCGCGCCCGGGCCCTGACCGACATGCAGGAACTGCTCAAGACTCGCACCGAGGAACTACAGCACAGCGAACAGCGGTTTCATACTCTGCTTCACAATGTCTCCTCGGTCGCGGTCCAGGGCTATGACAGCCAGGGTCGGGTGTGCTACTGGAACAGGGCCTCTGAGCTGCTGTACGGCTATTCCAGCACTGAGGCACTGGGCCAGCCCCTGATCGACCTGATCATCCCCCCGGCCCTGCGGGAGACGGTGGCGGCCCACATCAAGCGGATGCTGGCCAGCGGAGACGGAGGTCCGGCCGAGGAACTGCAACTCCAGGACCGCCACGGCAATCCGGTGTGGGTCTTCTCGCACCATGCCGTGGTCGATGTCCCAGGCCAGGGCCGGCAGCTGTTCTGCATTGATGTCGACATCGGGCGGCGACGCCAGGCCGAGGCCGAGCATGCCCGCTTGCAGGAGATGCTCAATCAGGCCCAGAAGATGGAGGCCGTCGGGCGGCTGGCCGGCGGTGTCGCCCACGACTTCAACAACATGTTGAGCGTCATCATGGGCTATCTGCAACTGGCCGCCCGTATGACCTCGGCCGATGACGCCATCCACCGGCACCTGGACCATGCCCTTGATGCCGCCCGCCGCTCGGCCGACCTCACCCGACAACTGCTGGCCTTCGCCCGCAAGCAGGTCATCGCCCCCCAGGTGCTGGACCTCAACCGGACCATCGACAACACCATGACCATCCTGCGCCGCCTGATCGGTGAACACATCGATCTGCGCTGGCAGCCACAGCCCCAGCCGACCCCGATCTTCATGGACCCATCCCAGGTCGACCAGATCCTGGCCAACCTGTGCGTCAATGCCCGGGATGCCATCGCCGGACACGGCAGCATCACCATCAGCACCACGATCATCGACTGCAGTCCCCAGGACTGCGCCGGCCATGAGGGGGTCAGCCCCGGCCCCTTCGTCCGCCTGGGGGTCAGTGATGACGGCTGCGGCATGGACCAGGAGATCCTCGACCACCTGTTCGAACCCTTCTTCACCACCAAGGCCCTGGGCACCGGCACCGGTCTCGGCCTGGCGACGATCCACGGCATCGTCGCCCAGAACCATGGCTTCATCACCGTCGCCAGCCAGCCGGGACAGGGGACCCGCTTCGATGTCCATCTCCCCTTGCATGACCGCGATCCCTCCGGTCGGCACCCAACGCTCACCCAGCAGACCGCGGCCGGGCAGGAGACGATCCTGGTGGTGGAGGACGAGGGCGCAGTTTTGGACGTGGCCGTGCTGATCCTCCAACAGCTTGGCTATCATACCCTGCATACCAGAGACCCGCTGCGAGCGATCGAGATGGTCGCCGCAAGCCACCGGCCCATCGATCTGCTCCTGAGCGATGTGATCATGCCGGAACTCAACGGGCGGGAACTCTATCAACGGCTGCGCGCCGATCATCCGCAGATGGCCTGCCTCTACATGTCGGGCTACACCGCCGACGTGATCGGCAACCAGGGCATCCTGGGCGATGATGTCGCCATCCTGCACAAGCCCTTCACACAGGAATCTTTGGCCAGTCAGGTCCGCAAGGTCCTGGACGGCCGTAATTCAGCAAGGACAGGAGGGGCCGGAAACGATGGGTCCTCCTAACAGTAACCGTTCGGACCTCCCGTTGAGGTCATGGCGCATCGGTCCTGCGGACAGTATTCAGGCCCCGTTGGGGCTTGTTGCTGTGGACGCGTTTGGACATCGTGAGACGGTAGGGCCGACCGGTTACTCCTAACGGGTCATGAAACCGCCACGCACAGGTCTGGTAGTTGCTGCTGTTACCGGTCACTGGAGGTGGTATGATGAAGGGACACACGACCCCCTCTCACCATTGCCCCACATTCAGAAGCACTCCCCCCATGACCAGACACCAGCGGCAGGTCGGCGTCGTGATCCTTGGCACCATCGTGCTGTTGGCCACCGCTCTGATCCTGACCTGGAGCATCGGCAACGCCCAGGCTGCCCATCGGCACCAGCAGGCCTTCACGACCGCAGCTGCGGCCATCACCAGCGCGTGCGCCCGCACCACTCAGGCCCTGGAAGCGATCGCGGCCACCAGCCAGGCCGCCGCCACCGTGACCGGGGGCCTAGACCCTGATCACCCGGCGGTCCTGGACATGCTGCAGGTGGCCAGGACGCTCATCGACGCCGAGATCGTCTACCTGATGGATCCCGAAGGCCTGACCGTGGCCTGCACCCCCTATCAGGCCAGCGACTCCTGGGCCACCCTGACCGGCAACAA
>SLQH01000298.1 GCA_007131555.1 Planctomycetota bacterium
AGACCTCGTTGTATATCAGCATCCGTCTGTTGCTGGTTCCGGTGACAGCAATGGCTGTCTTCGTGGTCGGATATTGGGCCGTGCTGCGTTGGGGATGTGGCTGAGACCCCGGCGACAACCCCGATTCCCACCATGGACCTGGGGCGGTCGGGGCCTATTCTGGACGCCAGCATGGGAAGGCGACAACCGCCTCCAAGCCCACCACGTCATGCTGCCGTTGGGAGAATTCTGATGGATGGCGACACCCGTCTGCTGGAGCAGTTGATGCCCCTGGCCGACAGCCTGATTCCGACCAGCAGCAGCCGCAGCCTGACCAGCCGTCTGGAAGAGATCCTGACAGCGATTGGTGCCGTCCCGGCCCAGATCTATCTGCATGATCAGACGGCAGGGGTCCTCTATCCGGCCCTGGCCTTCGGTTGTGCCATGGGCGAGGAAGACATCCCCGTGGCCGGTCATGACCACAGCCGTCCCGGATGGCGGCGCCTAGCGCGATCCGATGAACTCATCGGCATGTTGGCATTTCCTCCTCAGATCGAAGATCCCCGTCTTGACCTGTGTGCTGTCCTTCTGGGACCGGTCTTGATCAACGTCCACGCCCGTGAAGCCTCGGTCGATGAACGGCGCATGCTGCACAACCGTATCCATCATCTGCTGGCTGCAGGACAACTGCTGCGCCATCTTGACATTGACCATCTCCTGGTCGAGATCCTCAACGGTGTCATGGAATCGGTGGAAGCCCAGGTCGGGGCGGTTTTGACCGGCCATGGGCCGGGCGACATGACCATCCGGGTCACGCTGGGCCTTCAGGAGCACCATGTCGATCACCTGCGCATGGCCGATGGCATGCGGGTGGTGGATCATGTCGCGCAATGTGGCGAGATCCTCTGTCTTGATGGTGACGATATTGGCCAAGGTCTCGACCTCTCAGCCCTGGAGGCCCACGTCACCGGCTTGTTGGTGCTGCCGTTGGATTCAGGACGCGGCGTACAGGGTGTGGTCTTGCTGGCCAACTCGGCCTCGACATTTGATGACGATCGGGCCCGGATGGCCGAAACGGTCTGTCAAATGGCCTCCATCGCCCTTGAGAACGTCCTGCTGGTGCAGGCCCATGTCGAACAGGAACGCTTGCGTGGTGAACTGCAGATCGCCCGCAATGTCCAGGCTGACATGTTTCCGGCCGCACCGCTACAGCTCACCACCATGGGAGCCGCTGGTGCGGTGCGTTCCTGCGATGAGACCGGTGGGGACTACTTCGGCTATCTGGAACGAGACGGCCGTCTGGTGGCCATGGTGGGCGATGTGACCGGGCACGGCCTGGGGGCCGCTTTGTTCACCACTGCCGCTCATGCCATCATCCAACAACAGTTGTCTTCCGGTCAAGGCCTGCCGGACAGCGTGATCGCCCTCAACAGCGGTCTGCGCAGCACCCATAGCGGTCGCTTCATGACCATGGCCTTGTTGGAGATCGATCCTCAGGATCTGCGTTTCAGTCTGGTGTCAGCAGGTCACAATCCGGTTTTGTGGCTGCACCAGGGGGCGGTTCGTTGGTTGCCCAGTGCCACCTTGCCCCTGGGCATCGTCGATCAGCTGCCTCTGGAGGAGGTCCAGACCGACAGCGCTGCGGCCGGTGACGTCTTCGTCATGTATACCGATGGCTTCACTGAAGCCTTTGATGGCGATGGTGCCTGTCTGGGCGAAGAACGCTTTGCTGCTGAGGTGGTTGCCGCCCTTGCCAACGGCACCCATCCCCGCGATCTGATCGCCCATCTGTTTGCCTTCATTGATCGCTGGACCGGTCAGGTCCAGAATACCGACGATCTCACCCTGGTGGTGGTCTGGATCGATGATTGATTGTCCAACGCGAGCGCTGAGCATCAGTAAACGCTCTTGTCATAAGACGTCACAACTGTGATGCCAGGGTTTCCAGAAAGGTTGATCATGTCACGGATGAATCGCAGTGTGTTGCCTTGCCTGATGCTGCTGTTGGTCAGCGCGATCGCCGTCAACGCTGAGGAGCCCTTGCCGTTTCCCAACATGGCTCCAACCATCGGTCGGTACATTGAGCGTTATTACTACGATCACCAGCGGATCCGTCCGCGGAACATTGTGGAACGGGCCTTGCAGGGCCTTGAGCAGGCTGAATCGGTGATTCTCGCCCAGTGGTCCGATGATGACCTGCTCCTGCGCATCGGTGATGACCGCCACCACATCCCAGCCACTGAGCCGACCGATATCGGCCAGGCCATGACGATCCTGGAGAAGGTCCGCGCGATCCTGCCGCAGCACTTTGACGCCCAACGCAGTCGTGATCTGAGCTACACCATGCTCAACCACGCCCTGCGCACGCTTGATCCCCATACCCTCATCTATCCGCCGATTCCGGCCAGCGAATTTGAAGAGGAGATCCAGGGTGAGTTCCAGGGCATCGGGGCCTGGCTCAATGAAGAAGATGGCGTGATCCGCATTGAACGGGTGATGCCAGGTCTGCCGGCCGATCAGGCTGGGATCCTTGATGGTGACATCATCCTGCAGATCGATCATGAACGCACGGTGGGTTTGAGCCTGCGGCAGGCGGTCACCCGCATTCGTGGTCCTGAGGGCACCACCGTGGTGCTGCACATGGAACGCGATGATGGGGTTCATGAAATCCCGGTGGTCCGAGGTCGTATCACCTCGCCGGTCCTGCAATCCTATCGCCATGGCGATATCGGTTATGTACGGATGGATGAATTCAACCGCCAGACTGCCACCGCCCTGCGCATGGCGGTGGTCAACCTGTTGATCGAACAACGTCGGCCCCTGGCTGGATTTATACTTGATCTGCGCTTCAACACCGGCGGTCTGCTCAACCAGGCCGAGG
>SLQH01000121.1 GCA_007131555.1 Planctomycetota bacterium
CCCGAACTCGCCAATACCCATCGCCTATCACAAAACCACCACGGAGCACCGGGCCTTGGCCCGCGTGCCTACGCGCGGTTCCCATGCCATCTTCAAGAACCAGCCAGACCGGCGGCAGGGCGCCCGTGCCATGGCTCGCAGATACCGCGACTCGTGATCATGGGCACCAACAAAAACGCAAGCGGGGTGTAACGCTGGCGGCGACGCCCCGGCCTATAGCGGTCTCAAGGATCATCGCCCGCCAATGTACGCGGGCCAAGGCCCGGTACTCCGTGTAATAATGCGGCTAGGAGCCTAACCTACGGTCTCTTGCCCATCGTCGGGGCGCCCCATCATCATGACCATGGGGACCCTGGATCTCGTGACCCTGACCGCCGGATCGGAGCGCAACCACGCCTATCTGGTCGCTGATGCCGCCACCGCCACGGCGGTGGTCATCGATCCGGCCGGAAGCCAGGCCGGCCTCCTGGCGGCGGCCCAGGCCAGAGCCTGGCGGATCGAGCGCATCCTGCTGACCCACAGCCACCACGACCACCGGGCCGGAGCTGAGATCCTGGCCCAGGCCTGTATGGCTCCGGTGCTGGGCCAGGGAGACAGCGATCCCGCCACCGGCATCCGTCTTGAGCACCAGGCCGTCCTGCCGCTGGGAACCCTGGAGATCCATGTCCTGCACGCCCCCGGCCACAGCCACGACAGCCTGTGCTACCTGATCTGCGACCATCTCTTCAGCGGCGACACCCTGTTCGTCGACTGGGTCGGGCATGCCTGGTCAGACGACGACGCCGCCATCCTCCACGACTCCCTGCATCGGATCGTCCTGGCCCTGGACGACGCCACCCAGGTCCTGCCCGGCCACGACTACGGCTGCGAACCCCGTTCCACCATCGGCACCGAACGCCACCGCAACCCCTTCCTGCGTCTGGACCGCACGTCGTTCATCGAACGATTGCGGCGGGAACGGGGTGGGTGAGCAATGGAATTGCACTAAGAACCACATGATTTCTTGGAATTTCGGACACTGACGCATTTGTTGCAGTCCGCAATTCATGCATGATGCAGAGAGGCCGTGTTCAGCTTTTGAACTACGAATCACGCGAATCACGCGAATCACGCGAATCACGCGAATGAAAACTACAGCAATACACATTGCATATTCATCTCTTCAATTCGCGAGACTTGCGAGATTCGTAGTTGAAATATGCCTTTGAAAACCTGCGAATGAGAACGGTGTCCGTCATGGAACGGAAGATCACTGCCTAACCATTGCTTCAGCAGATCCTTAGTGCAATTCCATTGGGTGAGTGAGAGGATCACGACTCGCCAAGAGGTCGTGATCTTGCTGACATCTCCACGACAGTAGCGGTCAATACAGTATTTCGCGCGTCGGACAGACCTCCGAAGATGGCATCAACCGTTTCGGGCTTTGCTCCCCTTCGTGAGCTTCGCGTCCTTCGTGGTGAAAGAAAAAATGTTTTCGTTTTTTACCACGAAGAGCACGAAGGACACCAAGAAAGAGAGCAGCCACTCAGCCGCTTCAGGCCTGAGCGTCTGCACCCGATCACCCATACGCCCGCCACCAACCTGCCGCATACATCTGCGGCAGGCCGGTGGCGATGACAGGATGTCCTTGGATCAACCGCGGGTGATGGCGATCTTGCGCGGCTGGAGCTCCTGGCCCTTGGGCAGGCGCAGGCGTAGGACGCCGTCCTCCATCTTGGCGCTGACCTTGTCGCGGTCGATGCCGGTGCCCAGGGTGAAGCTGCGCTGGTAGACGCCCAGGCGATATTCGCGGTAGCCCTCGGCGGTCGGCTCCTCGACCGGATGGCCGGTGACCTTGAGCAGGTTGCGGTCCAGTTCAATGTCGACCTTCTTGTCGTCCACGCCCGGCATGTCGATGACGATCTCGTAGGCGTCGCTCATCTCGTAGATGTCGGCGGCGGGCGTGAAGCTGGGACGTTCCGTGGTGCTCATGTTCAAGCCCTCCTGGTAGCTGGTGGTGATGGGTATCACTTGTTGGTGATGGCGATGCGGCGCGGCTTGTCAGCCTCGCGGCGATGCAGTTCGATGCTCAGGATGCCGTTCTGGTAGCGGGCCGCCCCCTTCTTGGTCTCGGCCTGGAAGGGCAGGCGGATGCTGCGGGTGAAGCTGTAATCACGCCGTTCACGACGCAGGACCGTGGCCCCTTCGGGCACCGTCACCGAACGCTTGCCACGCAGGGTAAGGGTGTCGTTCTCCAAGGACAACTCGAGGTCCTTCTCCTCGATGCCGGGCAGTTCGACCGTCACCAGGGCGCCCTCGTCGTTGGTGTAGACGTTGATCGGCGGGAACTCCTCGCCGCGGGGCAGGCCCCAGTCGCGATCAAAAGCCTCCCACAGGCGATCGAAGAGGCCCAAGGAGTGACGCGGCCAAAGCATGGTATCCATGACTGTCTCCTTTCCTCAAACAGGTGGATGGATGTGTCTGACGCTTGTGATTTGCAAGGTGCATGCCAATCCCAGCCGGCGGCCAGAGTGGATTTCTGGAGGCGTTTTCGTGTCGATACGATATGAAATCGATCTGTATCCTTGTCATTTCGACAACATTTCTGCCTTCCAAGCCTCAACAGACCCCGCCACCAGGGCCACCAGGGCACCGCCTGCCCTATACGAAGCCATCCTGCTTTGGCACGCATGCGACAGGTATCAAGTGGAAAACGTGTCAAGGAGACCGCCATGCTCAATCCAGAACAGTTCACCGCCCAGGTCCAGCAGGCCTTGCAGGAGGCCTTCGCCCTGGCCCAGCGCTTCCAGCATGCCCAGGTGACGCCGGTCCATCTGGCCAACGCCCTGGTGGCCGACGAACACGGCCTGGCCCGGGCCA
>SLQH01000376.1 GCA_007131555.1 Planctomycetota bacterium
ATTGCAGCGCTGCAGGATCTGATCGGCCACGGCCAGGTTGGGTTCCATGTCATAGCAGTTGATCGAGAACACGTCGACATGGTGGCCGATGCGGTATTGGTGGTCACTGGCGATCCAGGCCAGGCGCAGGCCGAGATTGAGGTGGTCGGGATCGGCTGCCGTGAGGGCCTGGGCCGGCACCGCCACGAAGCGTTCGACAAGCTCGCCGGTGAAGTCGTCGAGGTCGGCGGCGATGCGCGGGTGGGATCCGGCCAGACGATGATGGAGGTCGTTGATCAGGCTGCTGAAGCGCAGGTCCGGCCGCTGCCAAGTCTGCTGCCAGGCGGCCTCGTCCCCGTAGCGCTGGTGCAGGAAGTCGACCAGGGCGCGACGGCTGTGCGAACCAGGGAAGGCCTCCAGCATCTCGCTGGCCAGATTGAAGGTGCCGAAGCCCCACTTGGGCTCATTGGCCATGAAATAGCCGATGCACAGGGGATCGCCGTGGTAGGGGGTGGTCCCCTGGGCGTAGACCTGGGCGGCCTGCTGGTAGGCCGGATCGAAGACATCGGGCAGGTCGCGGAACAGGTGCCGGGCGGTGGTCGGGAAGCCCTGGAGGGGGACCACATAGGGCAGTTGATGATGTCGGGCGAGGTCCAGGTCGGACCAGTTGGCGACGGTGTTGAAGCCCCAGGCGCGCAGGCGCCGGGCGCTCAGGGCGCTCCAGTGCTCGTACCACTGGTCGCCAAAGGCCCGTTCAAGGTTGGCCTGGGCGAAGCGCATGGTCGGCAGGCGCGGCGCATGGGGGTTGAGGTGCGGACGGGTGGTGAACAACGGTTCGGTGCCCGGTACCAGGGCGGCACCGTCCTCATGGCGCAGGCAGTCGACCCCGGCCGAGAAGAAGCCGTGGCCCTCAGGGTCGACCAGCCACCAGCGCCGGCCATCATGCTGGGTCCGGAAGAAGCCGGTGGCCGGGAACCGGTGATCGCAACTGCCACCATAGCGGCTGCGCCCAGGGGGCTGGACCGGTGGCTGCTGGGCCTCGTGACGCAGGCGGGCCACCATGGTCTCGGCATCCGGTGTCCGGCCGGGCCAGTCCCAGGCCACCCATTGGCCCAGGGCATCGACCAGGGGTGGGGATGTGACCCCCAAGTCACCGGGTTCGCTGGCCAGGGCCGGGGCCTGCATCAGCAGTTCCTGGGGCCCGGTCGAGGGCAGCAGATACAGTTCAGCCCGATCGATCTCGCTCGCCAGGGTGCGGTGCGCGAAGCAGGTCCCCTTGAGCATGCCGGGATGGCGGGCCAGGAAGATGGTCTCGCCATCAAGATGGACCAGGGGAAAGCAGAAACGTATCCGCAGTCCGGGCAGGAAGGAGAACTGGACGAAGGCCCGGGCCTCATCCTCACCCGGGGCAAAGAAGCGCAGCATCAGGACGGTATGCTGGCGGGCCTGATAGCGGAGGTCGAAGACCAGATACCGGTCCAGATCCCAGGCCGGGTGACGCAGTATCAGATGGCGTCCGGGCGGCAGGCTGAGCATCGGTCCGTCATTATCTGGTTGGGACGTGGCCGCAACGGCGCTGCCGTCCTCCCAGAGCATGGTGCATGGCGCGGTGGTCATGGGGTGTCCTTGGGGCGATGCTGTCACCGGTCTTCAGCCGAGCTGACGCTCCAAGACCGCCTTCCAGCGACCGTAGGCCTCCTGGTAGGCGGCGGCGCGTTGCTGGTCGGGTTCGACCACGCCCTTGCGGGTCAGGCCGGTGAAGGCGGCGGCGGCATCGGGGTAGATGGCGGCGCCCAGGCCGGCTCCGCGGGCGGCTCCCTGGGAGCCGTCGCAGTCGTAGAGTTCGAGCACTGCGCCGGAGGTGGAGGCGAAGGTCTGTTGGAAGATCGGGCTGAAGAACATGTTGGCATGGCCGGCCCGGACCCGGTTGATGGCCACGCCGGTGGCGGCCATGATGTCGAGGCCGTACTGCATGGCGAAGACGATGCCTTCCTGGGCGGCCCGCAGGTAGTGGGCCCGGCCGTGGACGTTGAAGTTGATGTTGGCCCAGGTGCCGCCGACCTGGCGGTTGCCGAGGGTCCGCTCGGCGCCGTTGCCGAAGGGCAGCATGACCAGGCCGTCGCTGCCGATGGGCGCGGTGGCCGCGAGCTGGTCCATGGCCTTGTAGCCCAGGGCCTCGCCCACCACCTCCCGCTTGAGCCAGGAGTTGAGGATGCCGGTGCCGTTGATGCACAGCAGGACGCCGTAGCGCGGGGCTTCAGGCTGGTGGTTGAGATGGACGAAGGTGTTGACCCGTGAGGCGGGGTCGCTGGCCGGCTGGTCGGTGACCCCGTAGACTACTCCGGAGGTGCCAGCGGTGGCCGCCACTTCACCCGGCTGCAGGACGTTGAGGCTCAGGGCGTTGTTGGGTTGGTCGCCGCCCCGGTAGGTGACCGGGGTGCCGGGGGCCAGGCCCAGTTCGGCGGCGGCGGTGGCGCTCAGCCGACCCTGGTCGCCGAAGGTCGGGACCAGCGGCGGCAACAGGGCCGGGTCGATGCCGTAGTGGTCGAGGACCAGTCGGGCCGGGGCCTGGTCGACGAAGTCCCACAGGATGCCCTCGGAGAGGCCGGACATGGTGGTGGCGGCGGTGCCGGTCAGGCGCAGGGCGATGTAGTCGCCGGGCAGCATGATGTGGCGGATGCGGGCGTAGATGTCGGGCTCATGCTGCTGCACCCAGCGCAGCTTGGAGGCGGTGAAGTTGCCGGGGGAATTGAGCAGATGCTGGCGGCAGCGCTCCGCCCCGATGGCCTGGGCCGCCTCGGCGCCGATTTCCACCGCCCGGCTGTCACACCAGATGATGGCCGGACGCAGCACCGCTCCATCAGCATCGACGCAGACCAAACCGTGCATCTGGTAGGAAATGCCGATGGCCGCCACCGATTCGGCAGCGAGGCCGGCCTTGTCCATGGCCTGGCGGGTGGCGGCGGCGACGTGCTGCCACCACACCGCCGGATCCTGTTCCGCCCAGCCTGCCTGGGGGGCCTGGATCGGCAGTTCAGTGCTGGGCGAGGTGGCGCTGGCGGTGGCTAGGCCGGTGGCCGCGTCAAGCAGACTGACCTTGACCGATGATGATCCGACGTCGATGCCAAGCAGGTAGGTCATGGAAGGCTCCCTCATGCAGGTCCGGGCGCCGGGCTGGCGCAGTGATGGTGCTCAGGCGGGCTCAGGTCACCGGAGTGAGCCACTGGGCGCTGTGGGCGCTGCGGCCGTAGACGGCGTCCTCATAGGCCTGCTGGATGGCCGAGGACACCGGTCCCTGGACCCTAGAGCCGATCTGGCGGCGGTCGATCGATCGCACCCAGCTGACCTGGCAGCCGGTGCCGCACAGGAAGACCTCATCGGCCCGGTACAGTTCGGTGCGGCCCACGGCCCGTTCCTCGACCGCGATGCCGGCCTCACGGGCCAGGGTGATCACCGCGTGGCGGGTGATGCCCTCCAGGATGCAGGCGGTCTTGTCGGGGGTCACCAGGACCCCATCGCGGACCATGAACAGGTTCTCGGCCGAGCCCTCGCTGACCTGGCCATTGGTATCCAGGAAGATGGCTTCATCGTAGCCGTTGAGGCAGGCCTCACTGCGGGCCAGGGAGCTGTTGAGGTAGGCTCCGGTGGCCTTGGCCCGAGCGGGGATGGCGTTGTCGGGGATGCGGACCCAGCTTGACACGCACAGATCAAGGCCCTTGGCGGTGTCCATGTAGTCGTCGAGGGCCAGGATGTACATCATCAGGCCGTCGGGTTCATCGACCAGCTTGGGGCTGAGGCCGGTGCTGCACTTGTAGGCCATTGGTCGCAGGTAGACATTGCAACGGGGGGCGTTGTCGCGCACCAGACGCACGGCGATGGCGCACAGTTCGTCGACCTCTGGGGTCTGCATCAGCAGCATGCCGGCGTTGCGATGCAGACGCTCCATGTGCTCACGCAGGAACAGGAGGTTGACCTGCTGGCCGTCCCAATAGCCCCGGATGCCTTCAAAGCAGCCGGTACCGTACTGCAGGGCATGGGTGTTGATGGGCACGGTGCAGGCGCTCAAGGGGCGCCAGGCACCGTTGTGGTAGGCCAGGGGATCACCGTCCATGCAGGGCTCCTCGTATGACCCGGACCGGTCGATCATCGACGTCCGGTATCTGACCGGGGCACTCTATGGCTGCTTGCTGGTCTGCCAACCGGCAAGCGGCTCTTGTCAGGGGGGGAAGCGCCACTATAGTCCGCGCCGCGCTGGCCACCGCATCATGGGTCGTGCCGGCTGTGGGAGACGTGCTCATGCCATTGTTCCGGACCCAGTACTCGCAGATCATCGACAAGGTCGGTGGTTACTACAACTTCGTGTCGGTCATCAACCAGCGGCTCAAGGAACTGCGCAATGGCGAGCCGCCGATGCTCGAACGCCAGTCGGACGAGGATCTGGTCGACCTGGTGGTGCGGGAGATCGAGGCCGATCTGCTCACCTGGCAGGGGCCGACCGCCGTCCTCTCGTGATCAATCGCCAGGTTAAGGGGCAGCGGGTGGTCGCTTGACCCTGTGGCCAAGTACCATAGCTTCATCCCCCCGCCGATGACGGGCTGCTGTCCGTGATCCTGGCTCCCATGTCTTTTCCGCCCACCGGTTATTGCTGCGGGCCCAGCCCGCTGATGTGAGGTCATCATGTCGACCACGTTCACCAAGGACAGCGATGTCACCCCCGCCTGGTATCAGGTCAGTGCCGAGAATCAGGTGCTGGGCCGGCTGGCGGTTCGCATCGCCACGGTGCTGATGGGCAAGAACAAGCCCTCGTACACCCCCCATGTCGATGACGGCGATTACGTTATTGTCACCGATGCCGAGAAGATCATGGTCACCGGCAACAAGGAAGTCGACAAGCTGTACCGGCGTCACACCGGCTTTGTCGGTGGGCTCAAGGAGATCAACCTGGCCGGGCTGCGGGCCCGCAAGCCGGAGATGATCATCCAGCAGGCGGTCCGTCGCATGCTGCCCAAGACCCGTCTTGGTCGGCAGATGTACGCCAAGCTCAAGGTCTGCTGCGGTTCTGACCATCCGCATCAGGCCCAGAAGCCCCAGCCCCTGCCCTGATCCGGCGGCAGGAGATCTTCATCCTGAGTCGTGGCCGTCGTCCACCCTGGCGCTCGGCCCTGTCTGTGAAAGATGCCTCATGCGCGTGGCCCTGGGGACAGATCATGCCGGATTTGCCCTCAAGGAGCAGATCAAGGAACTGCTGATCGCGTCCGGCCACAGCGTTGAGGACTGCGGTTGTCACGACGATACGGTCTGCGACTACCCCGATTTTGTGCGTCCCGCCGCCGCCGCTGTCAGCAGCGGACGCTGTGACCGGGCGGTGGTCCTGGGGGGCTCTGGCAACGGCGAGGCGATCGTCGCCAACCGCCTGCCGGGAGTGCGCTGTGCCCTGTGCTGGAACGTCGAGACCGCCCGTCTGGGTCGCGAACACAATGATGCCAACGTCATGTCCCTGGGGGCCCGGATGGTCGATGCGGCCACCGCCCTGGAGATGGTCCAGGTGTGGTTGGCAACCCCCTTTGCCGGTGGCCGGCACGCCCAGCGGATCGCCAAGATCGATCAGGCATGACCTTGAAAACGGCAGTTGGACTTTGGGCTTTGGACTTTAGGGTTGCTCTTCAAGCGGATATGCGCAGACAGACAAGGGTCACCATCTGGGTGAAAGCCGGAATCCGTCTCTATCGCCTTGTACAGCAACCCTACAGCCGCAAGCCGCACGTCGCAAGCCGACAGCCGGATTTACGATGACTGCAGCCATGATGACCGACCTGTCCTGCCTGTCCTGTCAGGTGCGGATGGTCAGTGATGTCATCACCGCCCATCTCGGCCAGCAGCCGGAGCGCGCCCAGGCGGCCATGCGCTGCGCCCTGCGCCTGCTGGCCGAGGCCGACCTCGACCAGCCACCGCCGCAGATCGCCGGCCTGGTCCAGCGTGGCATCCGCCATCTGGTCGGGCCGGATCCCTATCGGGCCTACAAGGACCGCAGTACCGCCTTGGCCCTCGACCTGCTGCCCCGTCTACGTACACGCTTGGCGGCGGCGGTCGATCCTCTGGCCCTGGCCCTGCGTCTGGCAGCGGCCGGCAACCTGATCGATGCCGGGGTTCACGGCACCCTGCCCGAAGCGGCGATCTGCACTGCCCTGGACACGGTCGATCATCGCGACCTCGACCCGGAGGGCGTGGCTGGTTTCGTCCAGGCTGCCGCCACTGCCGAGCGCATCCTCTATCTGGCCGACAACGCTGGTGAGCTGGTCCTCGACCGGCTGCTCATCGAAGTCCTGGGGCCGCAGCGGGTCACCCTGGTCCTGCGCGGGGCGCCGATCCTCAACGATGCCACCCGCGAGGACCTGGCTGCCAGCGGCATCCCAGCCGACTGGACGGTCCTCGACAACGGTCACGATGCCCCCGGTACGGTCCTGGCACAGTGCCGTCCGCAGTTGCGTCAGGCCTTCGCCGCCGCCGATCTGGTGATCAGCAAGGGTCAGGGCAACTACGAGACCTTGAGCGGCTGCGGCCGGCCGGTATTTTTCCTGTTCACAGTCAAGTGCGCCGCCATCGCTGGCCGTACCGGGCTGCCGATCGGCAGTCCGGTGGCCAGCTTCGCGGTCGATTTCTGAGGAGTGTCCATGCCCAGTCTTGCCATCATCGGTTCCGGTCCGGCCGGGTGGACCGCCGCCATCTATGCCGCTCGCGCCAATCTTGCGCCGGTGTTGTTCGCCGGTGAACAGACCGGTGGCCAGTTGATGACCACCACCGAGGTCGAGAACTTCCCCGGCTTTGCCGAGGGCATCGCCGGGCCGGCCCTGATGGCCGCCATGCAGGCCCAGGCCGAACGCTTCGGTACCGTGGTCAAGGCCGGCTGCGTGGTCCGCAGCCTGCGGCGGCAGGCCGACGGGCTGGAACTGGCCTGGGACGATCTGTACTCGTTGGACGGCAGCGGTGGCCAACAGCGCTTTGATGCGGTGATCGTGGCCACGGGCGCCAGCGCCCGCTATCTCGGCCTGCCCGGAGAAGCGGAGTTCCTTGACGGCTCCGGTCGCAAGCAGGGCCTGAGCGGCTGCGCAGTCTGCGACGGGGCCATGCCGATGTATCGGGATCAGCCCCTGGCCGTGGTCGGCGGTGGTGACAGCGCCTGCGAGGAGGCCCTGTTCCTGACCAAGTACGCCAGCCGGGTCCATCTCATCCACCGGCGGGACGCCCTGCGGGCCAGCGCCATCATGGCCCAGCGGGTCCTGGAGCACCCATCCATCGAGATGGTCTGGAACAGCACCCTCAGCGCCTATCACACCGACGACCAGGGCCGCATGCAGGCTGTTACCCTACGTGACACCGTCACCGGGGCCGAACGCGACCTGGCCGTGCGCGGGGTCTTCATGGGCATCGGCCACCAGCCCAACACCGCCTTCCTCAAGGACAGCGGCGTGCCCCTTGATGAGGCCGGCTATCTCCAGGTCAGTGACGGCTGCCGGACTGCCGTCCCCGGCCTGTTCGCCGCCGGCGATGTCCGTGACAGCGTCTACCGCCAGGCCATCACCGCCGCCGGCATGGGCTGCATGGCGGCCCTTGAGGCCGGACGCTATCTTGATGAACTGTGAGCCTCAATCCGGCTGTAGGCTTTAGACTGGAGGCTATAGGGTTGCTCTACAAGGCGATTTAGACAGATTCAGGATTTCACCCAGAAGGTGAACCGGTTGTATCTGCGCATATCCGCTTGAGAAGCAACCCTAAAGTCCAAAGTCTAAAGCCTCACTGCCGTTTTTAGGATCAGTAGACGCATGGTCGTCGTTGCTTGACGCCACTGATCCTAAATCCTACAGCCGCAATAGCATCAGCGTTCCTGCTGTTCCAGATAACGGCGCCCCAGGCGTATGTAGAGTCTCGGATTGGCCAGGATCTGGTCGCGCATGCCGGGGTTGGCCTGGAGAAAGGCGCCCAATTCAGGATATTGCCGGATATACTCCTCCAGCATCCGATTGAGCGCGGCGGGATCGGTGGGGATGTCATCCTCATCACGTGGCCGTCGTCCGCGCCCCCGTCCGCGTCCAACCCGACCTGTCGGCTCAGGTGCCGGTTCTTCGCTGACCGGGCCGTCATCATCGGCAACAGGGGTCGGGCGGCTGTCGGCGCCGATGACGGTCGCACTGTGCGGTTCGCTGCCGATGATCAGGCGATGGGTTCCTCCGTCGGGATCGGTGAACAGGGCATGTTGACCGTCGATGCCGTCCAGTTGCCAGCCGGCCAGTTCCTCACCGATGCGCATGGCCCGTCGTTCGTGACCAGCGTAGCTGACCAGGAACCAACCAGTCTCGCCATCGCCAATCATGCCGATCACCCGGGGGCGCTGCATGGCATCCAGATCAAGCGGGGGCAGTTCCAGGCGTGGAGGTGGCGGTAGTGGCCGGCTGGTCTCCGGCGGGGTCGGCGGCGGGCGGGGGGCGGCAGTGATCTCGCGGGTCGGGCGTTCCAGTTGGGCCGCTTGCCGACTGCGCTCACGCCAGGGGAGAAAGGGGTTGAGGTGTCTCCACGAGTCCTCTTCGCCGCCATAGTAGTGGGTGAAGTCGAGAATCGGCTCGACCTGGACATTGGGATCATCGATCCGGCGATGGGCCAGGGCAATGCCCGGAGCCGGCAGACGGGGCAGACCGTCGTCAAAGGACAACAGGGCCAAGCCGGCGGCGCAAGCCAACAAGGCGGCCATCAGGGGTGTCATCTGGGCGATTGACATGCTGGTGCTCCTTCATTGCTCAGGGGCTTCGCTTGTACGGTCCACTCTGGCGCCAGACCCCCACATAGGCTGCTAATGACGACCACGGTAACGACCGGTCTGCTGGGCGGGCCGTCGCTGAGGGGTATCAATATTATCCCTGTGATCAGGATCGTCGGGACTGGCGATGAAACGCATGCCGGCCAGTTCGAAGGTCGCTTCAAGCTGTTGCAGGTTGTCGATGGGGCTGAGATTGCCGCCTTCGATGGACAGTCCCAGGACCGCTATGGGGCCGATCATCTGGTCAAGATCATCATCAGCGATGGCGATACCGGCCCGGTCACGGAGCTTTCCGATCAGGTTGCGCCGCCAATCGCGCAGGGCCACGGCTGCCGGGGTGGGCTCCAGGCTGTGGTCGGCGGAGAGTTCATGGAGGAACCACAGGATATCGCGCAAGGTGCCGCGTATCCGCATCTGAAAAGGAAACTCCACCAGCATCGCAGGTCGTCCGGGAGCCCCCCGTTCGACGCCATCGGCAGCCCGGATCGGCATGATCTCCACCGATTCGATCTCCCGCCATCGTGACTGGCCGGCCAGATAGGAGGCCTTGCTGACCAGTTGCAGCATGGTCAGCCATTGCTCAATGGGGTCGTTGATCGGTGGCCGGCCCTGCGCGAAGGCGAAACCCAGGCGTTCATCAAAGTGTTTGACGGCGCCGCGATTCATGGCCAGGTTCTTGAGGTCTTCACGAATGGTATAGTAGAGTATCTGGAAGTATTCAGGGGCATCAATGCCGGCCCTGGGGATGACGAAGGGGACCAGGGGGTGGATGCCGACCTCATCCTGTCGTTGGGCGATACGTTCGGCTACGGCCCGGTTGACCGCCTGTTGTTGGGCGATGAGGTCGGCCAGATCGGCAGGTCCAGCGATCTGTTGGTGATGGACGCGGGCCCGTTCCAGTTGTTCGGCGGCCTCTCCCCAATCGTAGGCGATGGCGACAGCGATGCTGCCGACCAGTCCGGCAGCCATCAGGAGCAGCCAGCTGGTGCGTCGTTCCCGGCTCAGGTTGGGCTTCATCTCCGCTCTCCTTGAGCGTCGGGTTCATCATCCTCCAGCAGACGGGTGGGGGCGAAGTGGAAGCGGACCGCGAAACTGAACTCCTCATTGGCGACAATGGTTCCGCTGTCGGCCTGGAGCCGGGCATCAAGGTATTCCAGGCCTTCGTTCTCGAACAGGGCCTGGCCATCGTGCGGTTTGCGCCAGGCCAGCAGGGCCTGACGCCAGCGCCGCATCTCGCCGACCAGGTCGGGTACCGCCTTATCGGTTTCAGGCCGCACAAAACCGCTCAACAGAACGCTGCCGCGGTCGATGGGATTGGTGCTATGAGTGTCGTTTTGAGGGCGTTGGGGGCTGGGCCTGGTGCCGGGTCGCCGTCTTCCAGAGCTGCGTCCAGGCTGGGCATCGGCGCTCGTCTGGGGGCTTATCTGGGTTTCAAGACGGCGGAGCCACAGCTCGCGTGGGGCATTTTCCTTGAGGGCCCGAATGGTGTAGAGCAGATCCCGACCACCGTACAGACGGCTGGCGATCTCGCGGAAGTCGGCCACCAGGCCGCGATAGTCACGTTGCAGGCCATCAAGACGGGCCAGAGCGGCTTCGTGGCGTTGGCGATAGTCCTGGTAGGCCTTCAGATCACGATCATGGTGCCGTTGTCGGGTCCACAGGGCGGCTCCGGCCAAGGCTGCGGCCAGCAGCAGCAGGACCGCCGCCACCCGTGGCCACACCAACTCGCGACGCATGGCCTGACGCCGGAGGATGCTTTCGGGCCGCAGATCGAAGGCGACCGCTCCAGGAGCCTCGCCCAGGGCCAGACCCAGGGCCATGGCATAGGAGGAGGCGGGTTCCGGAACGACTCCGCACAGCCCTGCAGCCGGATCGAGGATGGTGACCGGGACCTTGAGGCGACGGGCCAGATATTCGGGTAGGCCAGGCAGTTGGGCACCGCCGCCGACCAGGCCGACGGCATCAATGGTCATCGATGGTGTGCGCAGCTGGGAACGGAACCAGGCCAGGGTCTTGTTGACCTGGATGTACAGGGCCTCGCCTGGCTGGGTCAGATCACGGCCCAGACCGACTGCCGCCAAGTGCAGGGTGTCCTTGCCGGGCTGGGCCGCTGGCGGGGCAGGAGGGTTGTCAGCGGTATCGGAGCGTTGCCAGGACGGGGGGGGCTTCTGGTCCTGCTCGCTGTCTTGTGGGGCATCGTCATCGACCAGTTCCAGGACAGCATCATCATCGTCATTGGCCGCCGTGACAGAGGGTTGGTCATCTTTTTGGGGGGCTGGAAACGCCGGGCCGTCCTGGTCGTCATCGAAATCGAGCAGGTCCTCGTCGGCGCTGTTGGCGGCTGATGGGGCCTCGCTCAGGGGGCTGCGCTTGATGCGCTCGGCTTCATTGAAGCGCAGGGAACGG
>SLQH01000297.1 GCA_007131555.1 Planctomycetota bacterium
GCCATAGCCGCTGGCCACCATCAGCAGAGGTACGGCCAGGACCGCCGCCACCAGCCAACGGCGACTGGTCGGAAGATCGGCCGAGGTGTCATCCTTGATGCTGGGCACGATGGCCTCATAGGGGCAACTGTCCTCGCACAAACGGCAGTTGATGCACTTTTCAGGATAGATCTCCAGATGACGGCGGGCCACCAGGCTGGCCCAGCGCAGCAGCACCCCGTACGGACACAGGAAACGGCAATAGGGCCGGCCGATGAACAGCGACAGGCCGACGAACAGGACCGCCAGGATGACCATCGGAGCCGGGCCGCCGAGACGGAAGATGGGGATGAAGGGATCGAAGCGACAGATGACGTACCCGGCCCCGGCCACGGCCAGGACCAGGGCCACCCCCAGGAACAGGTAGGGTACTAGGCCGAGGGCATGCTCGAACCAGGTCGGCAGGCGGGTGGTACGGACATGGACCACATCCTGGACCGCGCCCAGAGGGCAGACCGCAGCACAGAACACCCGACCCCACAACAGGGCCGCAATCAGGGGCAGGAGGAAGAACAGCAGGACCGTCAGCGGCACGGCATAGCCGCCAGTGGCGAACAGACCCTGGGCGACATTCTGGACCGAACCTACCGGACAGATGCAGCCGGCCCGGTAGAAGCCGAAATACAGCAGGCAGGCCACCATCAGGACCCAGACCCCCCGCCGCGAGCGCCGCTTGAGGACCAGCCACGAGGCCAGTGACAGGGCCAGGACCAGGACCAGGACATCGAACCAGGCATGCCAGGAGGCGGCCGGATCAGGCACATGGGTCGGCGGCAGGGGATGACCGCGCAACTGCGGCGGATCCTGGGCCGCCGGCAGCCCGGCGACGGTGGCCAGGGTCAGCAGCAGCAGTCCGGACAGGCGATGCCAGGCGTGCATCCATCGGGCCATGCGCTCTCCTTGGGGGCGGCCACCCTGCAGGGCGGAGTCGTTGCGCGTCATCATCGGTAGCGTCCTGCCCGGCTGTCATCACGGGTCCAGGGCGGTTCACGCTGGATCATGTCCAGCCGGGTGTTGTCTTCATCCAGGACCTCCTCCACAATCCCGCCCTTGAGCAGGTAGGGACGGTCGACGCTGACCCGGACGATGGCCTGGGCCGGACAGGCCATGGCGATAGCGCATTCATTGCAGTCAACGCAGAGATCGTGCTTGATCTGCAGGTACATCGAGCCATTGCCGAACTCGGTACAGCCGTGGGCGCACTTGCCGCACCCGATGCATAGGTCTTCATCGACCAGATACTCGTAGTAGGGGTAGTTCTCCGGCACCAGCTTGCGGCTGATGGCGTAGGTCGGACAGATCTGGTTCTCGGCCGCCTCGTCATCGGCCAGACGCACGGCGTCGTTGTAGCCGGTGCAGATCTCGCAGTAGCCGCAGATCGGCATGTCGCGCACGCATTTCACCGCCGACGGCGTGAGGACGCAGGCGGTGGTGCACTTGCCGCACCAGATGCACTTCCAGGGATCGATCTGCCACACCCAGGACCGGGGCTTTGTCCGACCCGAGGCCGTGGCCCCGACCAGGGAGCCCAGCCCAAACAAGGCCGCGCCACGCAGGCAGCCGCGCAACAGGTCACGCCGCGAGGGGCAGACGGACGGGGTGCTGTCGTCGTCGCTCATGGTCCTACCTCCGGACTACGGGCCGCCGCCTGACAGCGGGCACGCTGCGGACAACCGCCACAGGCGCCAGCGATGTTGCAGGGCAGGGCTGGGGTTGGTGGAGCATCCCGTCCACGCCACCAGGCCAGCCCGACGGCGGCCCCGGCCAGGCCAGCGATGGTCCAGCGCAGGCCGCGACGGAAGGCCTCACGACGGTCACAGGGATCGTGGGGGATGGTCATGGTCGGCTCCCAGCACGGGGTGCGAAGACGCGCACCGTCCACTGTCGTTCATCGATGAGCAGGATGCGCCCAGCGCTGTCCACCGCCAGGGCCATGGGGCCCAGCTTGCGCCCGCCAAAGACCGCCGGCGGGGCGACATAACAACGCAGACTGCCATCGCTCTCAAGGACCTTGACGCGGGCAAAGCGGCTGCCCTTCTCGGCTGTCACCAGGCCGCCATCCGCCAGCACCGCCAGGGCGATGGGGTTGCAGCAGCCGACAAAGGCGGCGTGGTCGGTAAAGGAACGAGCCCCGGCCGGACCGCCGATCAGGGCCTGCAGACGGCCATCGCGGGCGAAACGCTCCAGCCGCAACCGGCCCTGGTTGGCGACGATCAGATCACCGCCCTCCGGCAGCAGGGTCAGGGCCATGAAGTGACGCGGATCGACCGTGGCCACCTTGAGGCCGTCATAGTCTGCAGTGGCCATTCCGAACTGACCCTGGACCACGCCGTCACGATCCAGGCGCCAGATGATAGCCTGGGGATGATCGCCGTTATCGCTGACAAAGACCGCATCATCGGCCACGGCCAGCGACAGCAGGAAGGCCCGTTCACGGGGCGGTCGCCAGGTCCACACAGGGGCATCGGCCTCGGTGAAGACCTGGACCTGATCACGGGTGGCCAGATACAGACGCTGGCCCTGATCTCCCCAGGCGACAGCGAAGACCTCTTCTCCGGCCAGCAGATGACGCACGGGGCGACCGTCAGGGCCGAAGACCCGCACCCCGTCACCCCCGGCCACGGCCACCCGCCCCTGACCGTCGACCGCCAGGTCATGCCCAGGACGCATGGCGATGGCAAAAGAGGCCTCGACGATCTCATCGTAGGCGATCAGCTGGGCCGGGACCTCCAGATCGGGCTCCAGGCCCCGGCCCCCACGCGGCGCCGACTGATCATGGCCCTGCCACAGGACCACGGTGAC
>SLQH01000256.1 GCA_007131555.1 Planctomycetota bacterium
TCATCACCACGCCCTATACCTGGGCGGCCACGGTGTCGTCGATCCTGGCCATCGGTGCCATCCCGGTCTTTGCCGACATCCATCGCGACAGTGGCCTGCTGGACCCGGCCACGGTGGCCGCCTGCATCACCAAGCGGACCAAGGCCATCATGGCGGTGCATCTCTTCGGTCATCCGGCAGACTGTGCCAGCTTGCGGCGCATCGCCGATGACCATGGCCTGTTCCTGTTCGAGGACGGCAGCCAGGCCCATGGGGCGCGATGTGATGGCCATCTGGTCGGCAGTTGGGGGGACGCCGCCGCCTTCAGCTGCATGGGCTACAAGCCCCTGGCCGGTACCGAGGGGGGCTACGCCCTGTTCCGCGATCCGGCCCGAGCTGAGGCCGCCTATCTCTATGGCAAGCATCCGCGGGGTCTGGATCCGCAACGGGCCAAGGCTCTGGGCGAGGCCGGCCTGCTGGACGCCCTGCAGCTGGGCTGGCGCCCCTGTGCGGTCAGTGCGGCCCTGATCGAGGCGGCCCTGCCGCATCTGCACGAGGAGAACGCCGCCCGCCGCCGCAATGCCGCCCTGCTGCGCCAGGAACTGGCCGACTGCCCGGCCCTGCGTCTGGCGCAGGAGGCTCCTGGAGCCGAGGGGGTCTATCACCTGTTGTCGCTGGTGGTCGATCCTGAGTACTGTGGCCATGATCCGGCCACGGTGGTCGAGCGCTTCAATGCCCTAGGTGGCCAGGCCTTCATCTACATCCCGACCCCGATCCACCGCCTGGCCCGGATCAACCCCCACGACTACCAGGGGCCGCGCTGTTTCTGGCACGACCAGTTGCTGCGGGCCGGGGTGGACTATCGTCAGACCAGCTGTCCGCAGGCCGAATGGCGCAGCGCCCACAGCTGTGAGATGGGCTGGAATTACACCGTCGATGATCCTGAGGCCATGGCCCAGATCGGTGCCGCCTTGAAGGCAGCGGTGGCCTGAGGCGGGGCACCTTATTCCAGCAACGGCGGCACATCGCTGTAGCGCCAACCGAGGCCGAGGCCGAACATCAGGCCTTCCTGGTCGATGTCCACAGAGGTGCCGCTGCCTGACAGGCTGTGCGAGGCCACCACCCAGCCGACCGAGGCATTGACCGACCATTGCCGGGCCAGATGCCAGGTGGCGCGGAACTGGGCATCGTAGAACAGGGTGCTGCCATCGACCGATGAGGCCGTGCTGGCCAGTGAGGCCGGGAAGCGCATGGTGCTCAGGCCGTAGCCAGCCCCGATCTCGGCGCTGAGGGTGATCGCATCATGCACGGCCCAGGCTCCTCCCAGGCCAAGACGGCCGGCGATGGCATTGAGGCCGTCGCTGCCCTGGTACTGCATGGTCAGCATCATGACATCGCCGCTGGCCATCAGGCCGACCGGTGAACCAGGGCGGGACAACGCCCAGCGCATTCCGACCCGCAGTCCTCCGGCTCCGACGTAGGCATCACGTCCGCTGTCATCGACCACAGTCGACGACAGTGTCCAGTCAAAAGATCGGGGCCACGAGACCAAGCCCAGGTCGAGGTCGCGCATGGCCAGTTCAACGCCCCAGACGGATGGCGTCAGAATGGCCAGCAGGGCCAGGAGGCGTAGGCCCTGAAGGGCGGGGGTCGGTGCGGAGGTGACAGGGCGGGATGTGGACATGGTCGATACTGGTTCCAGGTGATGCAGGAAACGGGTCATGGGCGCAATGCCAGGCGCACGCCGAACAGGGCATGGTCACTATGCGTTTCAATGCGGCCGTTGTCGAAGTGCAGGCGATTATCGATGCGGGATGACCACAGACCGTCTCGCCAGGAGCCTCCGCGCAGGGCATCTCCGGGATGGCACCATTCCCAGACCAGGCCGGCCATATCGTGGAAATCGAAAGCGTTGGGGTTGCGCAGGCCTACTGGGCTGGGAGCCGGTGGAGCGTCATCAAGGGTCTCCCAGACCAGGGCATGGTCACGTACCGTGGAACGGCTGCGATCATCACCCCAGGGCCATGGGCCGTTGCCGCCAGCCCGAGCTGCGAACTGCCATTGCTGCTCACTGGGAACAGCCAGGCTGAAGCTGCGGCCCTGGTTCCAAGCCTGTACGGTGGTGGTGATGTCGTTCCAGGACAGACCGTAGGCTGGTCGTCGGTCTCCCCAACCACTGCTGTCGACCACTGCGGTGTCAATGTCCTCCCAGGGGCTGTCTCCACCCAGCAACAACCACTGGGCCTGGGTGATGGGGAAGACGGCAAGATAGGCTGGACCAGACGAGGGCTCGATGCGGCGAAACAGGATATGGGTCTCACGCCAGCGGGTAGCCGCCAGATTGCCAGGATCGGCCAGGGCGCTGTAGCTGCCATCAGCCAGATCAAGGCTCATCCATGGAGCTGTGGCGACAGCTTGAACAGTGCCCAGGTCTTCACTGCGGTCACTGTCCCCGATGGAGGGCAGGTAGTCGCCGCAGGCGCTGATCAGGCTCAGGAGCAGCAGGGCGCTCAGGGAGCCGATGCATCGTAGAGTCAGAGGTGGTAGGTACATCAGCCATCTCCTGCAGCAGAAGTGACCTGGATCATGATCGGCAACCAGGCGGCGCGACGACTGTCAGCCTCACTGACCAGGAGGCCGAAACGATGATACCCGATAGCAGCGGCGGGAACCGCCGGCCAGGTCAGGGTGCCATCACTGGCATTGAGGGTGATGCCCAGGCCATCAGCGCCGATGAGAGTGAAGCGTAGGGGGGCATCGGCAGCGATACCCGTGCGCAGGATGCTGGGGGTGAACAGCAGGGCGGCGCCATCAAGGGCGGTCATCGGTGGATTGGTGGCGAAGCGCAGACTGTCGTCA
>SLQH01000047.1 GCA_007131555.1 Planctomycetota bacterium
CCTACAACTGGACGGTCATCGACCTTGATGGCTTCAGCGGCGATCTGATCAGGTTGTTGCGTGCCCGCCTGCGTTGACTTGTTGGTGATCTGTGCGTGAGACCATTTCAGGACCGGTTGTCATCGCATAGAATCGGCATGCCTTCTGTGCGAAAGCCCGAATCTGTCTCTATCGCCTTGTACAGCAACCCTATAGCCTCCAGCCTCCAGTCGGATTTAGGGTCGTCGCCCCATACAGACTCCAGGTTGTTTTCACCATGAGTCATCAATACTCTACCAACATGTCACAAAATCCCCCTTGGAACGAGGTCTTCTATGCGCCTCGTCTGTCATCTGGCTGGGAGTCCCGGCGGCCGCGCCCGGCTGAGTCGATTGTGCGCGGTGCCGGGCTGTATCGGATCATTGAAATCGTTGATGGTTCCTATCTTGTCAACAGCCCTGAGAACAAGCAGCGCTTGGGCCCTGGCTCGGTCCTGTTCGTGCCGCCGGGGGCCGGTCCCAGTCTACAACGGGGCCTCCTGACCCGCGAGAATACCGTGGTGTTCTCGGTGGTGTACGATGCCGACCCCCAGCCGCAGCCGGAGAAGGTCTGGGGCATACGGCCACCATTGGTATTGGAAGAGCCCTTGGCTGGTCAGATCGGTGGATCACTGCGGCCCATTCTGGCCTTGTGGTGGCTGGACCCGATCCGGCGCCTGCGAGGTGATGCCCTGCTGGGCATGTTGCTGGCAACCATTGTCGAACGGTGTAGCCAGAGTCGTCCTGAGGTCTTGCCGGTCTTGCCGGCTCGTGAAGAGATCGACCCCCGTATCTTGATGGCTGAAAGCCTGGTGACCGCCCGGCTCAATTCATGGAAGACCTCTGACATGGCTGCGGCGGTAGGCATGGAACGCAGCGCCTTCAGCCGATTGTATCATCGCCAGCGAGGTGAACCGCCCGGTGCCCTCTTGCAGCGGGCCCGCCTGTCATACGCCCATGCGATCTTGAGCGGCCCCGCTCCAGACCTCCGTCATCTCGCTGCCAGTATCGGTTTCGTTGGCGTCTCCAGCTTCGCCCGTTGGTTCCAACGATCCTGTGGCTGCAGCCCGATGACCTGGCACCGTCGTTGTCAGCAGCCCTGAGCAATTGCTGAGATATGTCCGGTCATTTCGTCGAGTCCACATACCTAGGCATGCCACCGATCGGGTGATGTACGATCTCTTCCATGCTCTGTGGGGCGCTTTTTGGTATTGACCGTTACTCGTCCGGGACATTTCAGGCGTTTCGTGTTGACCGAAATAGCCAATCCAGGCGACGTGTCAGTCTCATCCGGCCAGGGTGATCGAGGTGCGGCGACCGGCGGGGAGTTTGTGGCTGTGGCCAGCTACTACGCAGGAGAGGTCGTGACTGCCGCGATGGGTGATGTGCAGGGCGGTGGTCTCGACCTCGATGTCCAGCGGGGTGCCGCGCCAGTGGATGGAGAAGGCGAGGCGGCGGATGGCGGTGGGCAGGCAGGGGTTGAAGCGCAGGGTGGGGTCCTCCAGGGCGCTGCCCATGCCGGCGAAGCCGAAGACCACTTCCTGCCACATGCCACCGACATTGGCGCAGTGGACGCCGTCGGCGGCGCGGGGCAGTTGGGCGAAGTCGATGTCCAGCGAGCGCAGCCAAGCCGCGTAGGCTTGGTCGGCCCGGCCCAGGTGGGCGGCGACGATCATGTGATGGCACATCGAGTTGGAGGAGTCGTGGATGTTGATGGGGCTGTAGTAGTCGTAGGAGGCGGCCTTGATGCGGTCATCGAAGGCGGCCGGGAACAGTGACATCAGGGCGACCACGTCCGACTGCTTGAGGGCCTTGGCGCGGAAGGTCTTCTCCTGTGACAGGTAGGATCCGAACAGCCGGGTGCGGTCCTGCCAGATGGCCTCGATGTCGAGATTGATGAAGGCGGTGTCGAAGTCGTCGCACTGCCAGACGATGCCGCGTTCCTGGTCGATGGGCAGGTGCAGGCCGGCGGCGATCTCGGCAAAGGCCGCCAGTTCCTCGTCCGTCAGGTCCAGGCGCGCACGCAGGTCAGCCAGACGCTGCGGCGCCTCGGCCGCCATCAGGGCCACTACCTCGCCGGCCAGCTCAATGTTGCGCTTGACACAGTAGTTGGTGTAGGCGTTGTTGTTGGTCAGGGGCTTGTACTCATCCGGCCCCATCACGCCGTAGATGTGGTAGCCGGGGCGGCCGGCCACGGTATCGACCCGGTCGCGCCAGTAGCGGGCGGTCTCAAGGATCATCTCAGCTCCGGCGTTGAACAGGAAGTCCCGGTCGTCGCTGGCCTGGACGTAGTGCCACATGCCCAGGATCACATCAGCGGTGATGTGGATCTGGTGGTCGCCATACTGCCACATGCTGATCACCGGATCGCCATCGACAGCCTGCATCCAGGGGTAGCGGGCTCCGCGATAGCCGTAGCTGGCGGCGTGGCTGCGGGCCTGGTCGAGATGGTTGAAGCGGAAGGCCGGGGTGTTACGGCCGGTAGCCGGGGCGGTGTAGATGTAGAAGGGGTTGATGAAGATCTCCATGTCCCAGAAGGCGGCCCCGTAGTACAGGTCGCCGATCATGCCCTTGGGGTCGATCAGGGCCCGGGGTTCATCGGCACCCTTGGCCCGCAGGAGATGGTAGATGGCCTGGCGGATGCCGCGTTGGCTGTTGTAGCCGGGGGGGTCATCGGCCTCGATGGTGATGTCGGCCTGGGCCCAGCGCTCCTGCCACCAACCGGCGTGGCGGGCATGCAGATGGTCAAGGTCGTCGGTCAGGGCCGGGCCGATCAGTTCGGCGGCGACCTCCGGCAGGCGGTCACGCTCGA
>SLQH01000230.1 GCA_007131555.1 Planctomycetota bacterium
AACCCAGGGTAGCGCCGTTGGCGCAACCCTGGGCTTGTGCTACGGAGCCCCGTTGGGGCTCAAAACCACTTCGTTGCACCATCGCTTCACCGTGTCACAGAACGAGACGGCCTGTTTCAACGTTCTCAGCCATCGGATGACTGCATATCATTGAACTGAATGATGGCAGCGCACGATCGATCCCAAGCAGAGGGCTCATCCTCGGAGGCCGGTTGGAAACCGGCGCTCCCAGGGCAGACTGGAACCGCGCAGTCCCGGTTCACGGTCCGCCGAATATGATCCGCTGGCCGTCAAACTGCACGGTCTGGTCGCCGACCCTGACAACGGCATCCAGGCCCTCGCCGCTGACCGTGACCTCTGGCGCGGGGCCGTGCTGCACCGTCATGATGACGAAGTAGGTCGTGCTGCCGCTGGCCTGGATGGAATACGAACCGAAGCGATTGGCATTGTGGCTATGGCCGGCGCGGCCGGGGCGGATCTCGCTGGCGGCGCCCTTGGTCAGGGATATCGCCCCCGGCGCGATCACCGTCCCGCGCATGGTCGCCTCACCCTGGGTGACGATGAAGGTGTTGCCATCGACCTGGACCATGTCGTCATCCACCCGTGGCTGATAGTCGGGGTTGACCCGACGACCACGAGTGTAGACGAAGAACTCACGCGGCAGGTTGCCCTTGCCGTAGCCGGTTCGACCACCAAAGGTGGCGCTGGGAATGTCGCGACCACGCAGCAGGTTGCCTTCGTCATCCCTGGCCCGCCAGCTGCCGTAGGGCTCGACAGTCGAATCAAGTCGGATGACCCAGTCGGCTGACGGCACACCCGACACGCTATCGACCACCACCAGCAGGCAGGGCGCACCGCTGGCAGCGCTGTAGTCCACGGCCACGGCCCGCAAGCCGGTCCGGCCGGAGTCGGCGAAGTTGGCATCGAAGCGCAGGCCGCCATAGCCCGAATACAGGTCCTCATGGCCTTCCTCGTCATCGGCATCCGAGCCACGGTAGACATCACTGAGGTCGATGGTCATGCCACCCGAGCCGTCTGCGGCCTGCCACTGGTCGAGGACCCGGCCGCAGGCCCGCGCGTTGATCGGCACCTCGTCACCAAGCTGCAGGACGTGCTCACGGAAACGCTCTGAGCCTGACACTGATGGCAGCCATTCATGGCCCAGGCCGGCCAGACGGATCGCGCCAGCGTTGCCCATCTCCCGGCCGTTGGTCGGAAAGGCCTTGGCAAAGGCCATGAAGACCATGTCATCCCCCCCGGCCTGGGCATTGCGGCAGGCCAGGTAGCCGTGCTGGGGCGCATACCAGGTCAACGGCAGACCTGCGCCCGCAGCCGCCGGGACCATGTCCAGGGGATATGACACGAAGGCATGCACGGCGGTGGCATCCATGGCCCGAAAGTTGACGCTGGCATAACCCCGCCCGCCGATCGGCCGCAGGGCTTTGGCCGCATCCTCCGGGCCGGTGATGCCCAGGTGGCGGTTCCAGGCCCCCAGCAGGCCGGCCTGCCACTGGGGCTGGGCCAAGGGCCACAGGCAGGCGAAGAACTCGGCATCGGCCCGACGGTTCTCCTGGTAGTCGCTGATGCCGAACAGGTTGTTGCCATTGAGATGAAGGGAGGTCGGCGGGGCATCGTCAGGATAGACGCTGCCCTGCACCACCCGAGGCAGGAACCAGGCCATGTCCGGGAACGGTGACGCATCGCGGCCCAGGGCCCGGCGGTGAAGATGAGCATAGCGCACCACTCCTTCCAGCTGATGGGCCGGCTGATGGCCGGCGCCGGCCTGGAAGCCGCCATCACCGACCGCATGGACCATCACGGCATGCATCAGGGCCTGGCCGATCTCGAAATTGCGGCGATGGCGGGCCGAACCGCCGCCCGCCCGCTGCCGGGCCTGGGCATCCTGCCAGGCGGCCTGGAGGAATGCCTGGCGACGGTGGCGCAGGGCCAGTTCGTCGGCCGCCAGGGCGGCATCGATGTCGACCAGGGTCGGAGCGCAGTAGATCTTGCCCCAAGGATTGGTCTGGGCGATCACCGCCCCCATCAGCAGATGATGCCGACCAGGGCCCAGACGCATAACATCGCCGTCATCGACCCGCCGACCGGACAGGAAATAGACCTGCTGTTGGATGCTGTTGGAGGCCCCGGTAGTGAAGCGGACCCAGCGTTCGTGGGGATTGTCAATGACCGTCGCCAGGATCGCACCAGTGAACCACTGCTTGTCGCAGATGGCGGTGAGATCGAGCTTGCGCTGCCATATATGACGCTCCGGATCGAGGACGGCGAAGCCCTCGACACCGGGCACCGGCCGCTGGCTGCCATCCAGGGCGGCGATCCGCGACGGATCCAAACCGCCAACCTGGACCCAGCCGGAGGGCAGGGCGCCAGAGACGAAAGGGGCTGGCGATAGATCGGCCGCCGGGCCCAGGTCGGCCACCGGCAGGGGTTGCTGGGGATCATGCCCATCCAAGTAGGGCGCCGGCTGCGGCTCCTCTGGTCCGGGCTCACCCAGCAAGGCCAGGCCGGCAATGGCCGGCCCGTAGAGCAGGCCCGGCGTGGTGCGATCCAGGATGTACCACCTGATGTACTCGGTGAAGGCCCCGTGGTCATACCAGTGACGTTCGGCCACTGCCGACAGATAGTCCCCGACTCGCTGACGGAAGTCCTCATCCCAGGCGGCGTGGCAGCAATCCAGGGCGATGGCGATGGCCTCGCTGCGCCAGGCCCAGACCCGATGCCGGACCGCCTTGTCGCCAGAGTTGGCATCCGCCATCATCTCCTCGGTGAGTTCACGCGCCCGCTGGGCCAGGGCCGCATCACCGGTCAG
>SLQH01000371.1 GCA_007131555.1 Planctomycetota bacterium
ATTCCAGGTTCGCCCAGTCAGTGTCATGATGTGACGCTCGCCCTGATCCCTGCCTGCCTTCATGGGGATCAAAGGGTGACACGAAGACCCGGCGGTCGATATCATCGATCAGGCCGTGACGCGACACCAAGGTGCCGAGATAGGGCGGGAAACGGTCATCGGTGATGATGTTCCAGTTGACCCGATAGGCCAGGATGGCCCGGCCGATGCCCTGGAGATTGTTCATGTCCTGGGTGGTCTTGGCCCGGTGGATCATCAAACTGGTGCCGGGGATCAGCAATCCGGCCAGGATGCCGATGATGGCGATCACTACCAACAGTTCGACCAGGGTGAAGCCGCTGCGGAGCTGCAGGCCAGGACGTCGGACGCTCATCGATGATTCCTCAGGTGGTGACGGCAGGCAATACCATGAAGACGTTGCCAGGGTCCGGAATCTGTCGGCCATCATGGTACGGCCTCAAAGACCACTGTGCCCTCTCCCAGGCGGGTGACGATCATCGCTTCCTGGTCATCATCATGATGCTGCCAGGCCCGCTCGAAGCGTTCGACCTGGGCCTGGAGTCCCGGCAGGTCCGGATCATCGGGAAAGCGGGCCCGGCGGCGCTCAAGTTGGGCCCGCAGTTCGGCGATCTCCGGACCATCGACCGGGCGTTGGACACCGTCGATGTATAGCACATGGATGCCGTCGCGGCCACCCTGCCGATGTGGCCCCCGGCCATCGGCCAGGGTCTGGCTGTGGAAGAGGCGTTGTTGCGGTAGTTCACCGAGGGCCAGACGCCGAGGATCGACCTCGCGCACATCGTTGTTGTACCAGTACTCGAAGCCAGTGACCGGGCAGGTGGTCATCTCGCTGGCCCGCAGGCGTTCGAGATAGGCGGCGTCGCTCTCTTGCTCGCGTTGGGGGCTGAATTGTTGGCGATCGCCTTGCAGATAGGGGCCGATGATCATCTGGGCGCTGCCCTGGCGATCGGGCTCCCAGGGCTGCCAGGGCATGGGGTTGACGATCGGCGGAAAGCTGCGCCCACCGTGATCCTCGACCCACCACCGCACTGCCCGACCGATCCGGAACAGGCGGGTTCGGCTGCGGGTCTCGTCACCGCTGTCACGGATGCCGGGCAGCAGACTGGCCAACAGGGTGATCACAACGACCATGATGACCATGACCGTGACGATGAGGGGGGCATTGAGTCGGGACGAGGGGTCGGCAGCCATGCTGGATTTCAAGCATGCCGCTGCCGGCGGTCCGGTCCAGCGATGCTCTCCAGGATGAGGCCGTGCTGCTGGGGTTCAGATGTTGCGCCACCGGTCAGGCGCCCATGCTCATGGCGGACCCCAGGAGTCACGATCATGGTCGGACGCATCGTCAGCTGGAATGTCAATGGGATACGGGCCATTCTGCGTAAGGAGATTGATCCTTGGCAGGTGGTGCCCGGGGCCGACGTCATCTGCTTGCAGGAGATCAAGGCCCGACCAGATCAGTTGCCGCCCGCCGTGGCCGATCCGGAAGGCTGGCATGCCCTGTGGGCTCCGGCCCAGCGACCGGGCTATAGCGGGGTGATGCTGGCCAGTCGCCAGGCTCCGGATGAGGTCTGCATCGGTTTGGGCGATAGCCGCTTTGATGATGAAGGGCGGCTTGCTGCCATGCGCTTCGGTACCCTGTTGGTGATCGGGGCCTACTTCCCCAATGCCCAGGAAGCCGGGCGGCGTCTGGACTACAAGCTGGCCTTCTGTGACGCTCTGCTGGCTTGGATGCAGGCCTGGCAGGCCCGTGGTTGTGACACGGTGCTGGTGGGTGACTACAACATTGCTCATCAGCCGATCGATCTCACCCATCCGGCAGCCAATGAGGGCAATCCCGGCTATCTGCCCGAGGAACGGGCCTGGTTCAGCCGCTATCTCGCCGCCGGCCATCGGGATATCTACCGCGAGGCCAATCCTGAGCGTACCGGAGCCTACACCTGGTGGAGCTACCGAGCCCAGGCCCGAGCCAACAACGTCGGCTGGCGCATCGACTACGCCACCGTCAACGAGGCCCTGGCCGGACGGGTCCGGGCCACGGCCATCCACCCAGAGGTCATCGGCAGCGATCATTGTCCGGTATCGGTGGACCTCGCCGACGGCTGAGGGCGGGGAGCCTGTCCGCAACGGGCTGCCCGGTTTTGTGCCAATAACCACCGTCCATCACAAAGCCACCACGGAGCACCGGGCCTTGGCCCGTGTGCAGGCGCGTGGAGGCCATGCTTTCGCCGAATCCCAGCTTGGGCGTCGGCATGATGCCCATAATACGGCCTGTGGATCCCGCGACTCGCGATCATGAGCGGCAACGACGCACGCAAGCGAGAGCGCAACGATGGTGCCGCCGCCCCGGCCTATACCCATCTCAAACATATCCGCCCGCCAATGTACGCGGGCCAAGTAGTAGCGCCGGCTTTAGCCGGCACGGATGGTGGGCTTCAGCCCGCCGTTCCACTACCAAACACCAGATCCCACCAACAATCACCCACGGCATCCGGGCACCAACCTTCAGCTCCATCCCAAACCATTGCCTGCCTCAAACCCACCACGGAGCACCGGGCCTTGGCCCGCGTGCCGACGCGCGGCTGCCATGCTTTCGTCGCATGCCAGCCAGGACGTCGCGATGATGAGCGTCATACGGCCTGTGGATCCCGCGATTCGTCATCATTCACGGCGATGATGAACGCAAGCGCATTGCCGCGATGGTGTCGCCGCCCTGGCCTATATCCATCTCAAGAATCTCCGCCCGCCAATGTACACGGGCCAAGGCCCGGTACTCCGAGTGGAGTATCGTGCCCCGACAACACC
>SLQH01000555.1 GCA_007131555.1 Planctomycetota bacterium
ATCGTGTTCTTCACCACCCAGGAATGCGGCTTCCTGCGCCTCGGCGCCGGTTTCACCACCGGCTCCAGCATCATGCCGCAGAAGCGTAATCCCGACCTCTTCGAACTGCTGCGCGGCCGCGCCGCCCGCTTCCTGGGTCTGCGTACCGCCCTCTACGCCACCACCCTGGGCCTGCCCTCCGGCTACAGCCGCGACCTCCAGGACACCAAGGCCCTGCTGCTGGACGGCGTGGCCCTGGCCCGCCAGGCCCTGGCCGTCACCGCCGCCGCCGCCCCGGCCCTGGAGCCTGTCGAAGATCGCATCCTGGCTGCCCTGGACCCGGCCATCTACGCCACCGATGAGGCCTATCGCCTGATGCGCGACCAGGGCCTGCCCTTCCGCGAGGCCTACATCGCCGTCGGCCGGGCCCTTGATGCCATCCCGGCCTACGATCACCAGGCCACCCTGCGTCAGCGCAGCCACGCCGGCAGCACCGGCAACCTGGGCCTGGACGCCCTGGCCGACCGGCTCAACCAGGCCCAGGCCGGCTGGGGACAGCGCGCTGACCAGTTGCACGGCACCTGGCACGCCCTGCTGGGCGACGACCTGTGAACGCCGTCGATCCCCTAGGCCGGCTCCAGGAACGTCTGCGCCGCTTCGCTGCGGCCCGTGACTGGGAACGCTTCCATGACCCCAAGAACCTGGTCATGGCCCTGGCTGGTGAGGCCGGTGAGCTGGTGGAAGTGCTGCAATGGGTCGACCAGGACAGCTCCCGCAGTGCCGGCCAGGACCCCCTCCTGCGCCCCCGCCTGGCCGAGGAGATGGCCGACGTCTTCCTCTACCTCCTGCGTCTGGCCGATGTCACCGGCATCGACCTGGAGGCCGCCGCCCACGACAAGATCATCGCCAACGCCCGGCGCTACCCGCCAATTCCGGGACGCAAAGATTGACGTCCGCCCCCTGGTCCTGGCCGATGATGCCGCTATAGAAGGGCGTCCGACACAAGGAGTCGCCATGCCCGATGCCAGTCCCTACCCCCAGGTTCGTCGTATTGCCCAGGTGGCTGCCGACCTGGGCCTTGATCCTGATGAGATCCTGCCGCATGGGCACTACATCGCCAAGGTCCCGATCGATGAGTTGACCCGCCGGGCTGATCAGCCCGATGGCCGCCTGGTGCTGGTCACGGCCATGACCCCCACGCCCCAGGGTGAAGGCAAGACCACCGCCGCCATCGGCCTGACCGATGCCCTGCGGCGCTGCGGTCACAAGGCCGGGCTGTGCCTGCGCGAACCCTCGCTGGGCCCTTACTTCGGCGTCAAGGGCGGTGGTACCGGGGCCGGTCGGGCCCAGCTGTTCCCGGCCGAGGACATCAACCTCCATTTCGTCGGCGACATGTACTCGGTCAGCAAGGCCAACAACCTCCTGGCCTGCATGGTCGACAACCACCTGCAATGGGGCAACGCACTGAACATCGACCCCCGGCGTATCGTCCTGCGCCGGGTCATCGACCTCAACGACCGGGCCCTGCGCGAGATCTTCGTCGGCCTCGGCGGAGTCCTGCATGGTGTCCCCCGTCGCGACGGGTTCATGATAACCCCGGCCTGCGAGGTCATGGCCATGCTGTGCCTGGCCCAGGACTACGCCGACCTGGGACGGCGACTGGCCGCCACCGTGGTCGGCTTCACCTACGACGGACGGCCAATCCGGGCCGCGGATCTCGGGGCCCACGGGGCCATGCAGGTCCTGCTGCGCGATGCCATCCATCCGAATCTGGTCCAGACCCTGGAAGGCAGTCCGGCCTTCGTCCATGCCGGCCCCTTCGCCTCCATCGCCCAGGGCACCAACACCGCCATCGCCACCCGCATGGCCCTCAAGCTCTGCGACTACGTGGTCACCGAAGCCGGTTTCGCCAGCGACCTGGGAGCCGAGAAGTTCATCAACATCAAGTGCCGCAGCGCTGGCCTGCAGCCCTCGGTGGCGGTGGTGGTGGCCACCGCCAAGGCCATCGCCTACCATGGTGGCCGCAAACCGAACGGCGGCTTCGCCAACCTCGCCCGCCATCTGGCCAATGTCCGCAGCTACGGCCTGAGCCCAGTAGTGGCTCTGAGCCGCTTCCCGGAGGACCGCGACCAGGACCTGGCCGAGATCATCGCCTTCTGCGCCGAGCAGGGTGCCCCGGCGGTGATCTGCACCCACTTTGACGAGGGCGGAGCCGGGGCCATGGATCTAGCCCAGGCGGTGGTGGCCGCCGATGCCGCCCACCAAGGGCCGATCCGCTTCACCTACCCCCTGGACATGCCCCTGGTCGACAAGATCCGTACCGTCGCCACCACCCTCTACGGCGCTGCTGACATCAGCCTGGACAAGGCCGCCCGCCAGGACCTCACGATGATCGAGGCCAACGGCTTCGGCTCCTTGCCGATCTGCATCGCCAAGACCTCACGCTCGCTCAGCGACGACTCCACCCGCCGTGGCACCCCCCAGGGCTTCACCCTGCATATCAACGAACTGCGCCTGTGCGCCGGAGCCGGCTTCGTGGTCGCCATCGCCGGCAACATCATGACCATGCCCGGCCTGCCCCGCGAACCCGCAGCCGCCCGCATCAGGGTCGATGACCAGGGGCGGGTGAGCGGGTTGACGTGAGAATGGGGACGTCCTGGTCATCTGTCTGCATCTGAGGTAGCAGCGCACCCTGCTCCACCCGACACGCAAGCCGCCCTGATTCGCCCCTTGACAGAGTTAGGCACGCCGTAACCTCTTGCCGTATCAGAACAGTTCACTCCTACTCGTAGCAGGTTACGCCATGGCTTCCCCTACCCTGTTCTCCCTGTCTGATCTGACCGAAGGCCAGCACGGGACACTGGACCACATCGCCGGCGGCGCCGAGGTCTGTGAGCGTCTCAGTTCGATGGGCTTCGTGCCGGGGGTCGCGGTCTCCATGCTGCGCCGCCAGGGCAGTGGTCCGGTGCTGGTGATGATTGGCAGTTCGCGGATCGCCATCGGTCAGGGCATGGCGGCCAAGGTCATGGTGTCCTGTGAGGATGACTGACCAGACCAGCCCCCTTAAGCGCGTCTTTTTTTGTCATAACTTTTAGTCAAAGCTAAAGGAATCGTCCGTGGAACAGCTTTCCGTCGCCCTGACCGGCAATCCCAATACCGGCAAGACCACCACCTTCAATATGCTCACCGGCGCCCGTCAGCATGTCGCCAACTACCCCGGCGTGACCATTGATATCGCCGAGGGGCGCATTGAGCACAATGACACCGCCCTGACCATCAGTGATCTGCCCGGCACCTATTCGCTGGCGGCATCCAGCGAGGACGAACGGGTGGCCCGCAACTTCCTCATCGAGGTCCCGACCGATGTGGTCATCGATGTGGTTGACGCCACCAATCTGGAACGCAACCTGTATCTGGCCTTGCAACTGATCGAGTTCGGCAAGCCCCTGGTGCTGTCCTTGAATCTGAGTGATGCTGCCAGCCGTCAGGGTCTGGAAATCGACACCACCGCCTTGAGCGAAGCCCTGGGAGTGCCCTGCATCCCCACCGTGGCCAGCAAGCGCCAGGGTCGCAGCGCCCTGCTCGACAGCGCCATCGAGGAGGTGCGGCGCCATCGCCAGATGGTCGGCCACCACAAGCATCCCAGCGAACGCAATCGGGTCCCCTACGGTGAAGAGATCGAAGCCCAGATCCGCTCGGTCCAGGATCACCTGATCCACAGCGACCTGATCGGCAAGGACCATCCGGCCCGCTGGTATGCCCTCAAACTACTGGAGGATGACCGCCAGATCATCGAACGCTATCACCTGGACGAGGCGCTTGCCGTGGCCGCCAAGGCCCGGGCCGCCCTGGAAGCCCACCACGGCAGTGATGCCGCCAGCGTGATCCGGGCTCGGCGTCTGGCGGTGATCGCTGAGATCTGCCGCCGCTGCGTGCGCACCGTCGGCGCCCAAGCTGTCGACCATACCGAACGCCTTGACCGGGTGCTGACCCATCCGGTCCTGGGCATGATCAGCTTCCTGGCTATGATGTTTGTCATCTTCCAGGCGGTCTTCCTGCTGGGGGCCTATCCGATGGAATGGCTGGAAGAGGGCTTCGAGGCCCTGGGAGGGTGGGTCGGCTCCCTGTGGACTGATGATGGCGGCCTGCTGCGCTCTCTGGTGGTCGATGGCATGATCACCGGGGTCGGCGAGGTGCTGGTCTTCACGCCCAACATCCTGCTGTTGTTCCTGGCCATCGCCCTGCTGGAGGCCTCCGGCTATATGAGCCGGGCGGCCTTCCTGATGGACCGCTACATGCATCGGGTCGGCCTGCACGGCAAGAGCTTCATCCCCATGCTGGTCGGCTTCGGCTGCACGGTCCCGGCGATCATGGCCACCCGCATCCTTGAAAACCGGCGCGACCGCCTGACCACCATCATGGTCCTGCCGTTGATGTCCTGCGGGGCCCGCATCCCGATCTATGCCCTGCTGATCCCCTGCTTCTTTCCCCCAGCCTGGCAGGGCACGGTGTTCTTCGGTCTGTACTGCGCCGGCATCCTGCTGGCCATCGCTCTGGCCATGCTTCTCAAGGGCACCCTGCTACGCGGCGAGACCCCGCATTTCCTGCTGGAACTCCCATCCTACCGCCGACCAGCCCTGCGCGATGTCGCCTACTTCACCGGCCAGCGCACCTGGCAGTACATCAAGAAGGCCGGCACCATCATCCTGGCCGCCGCCGTGATCATCTGGGCCCTGGGCACCTTCCCCCGTCTGGAACATGACGAGGAGACCATGGACGAGGCCGCCTACCAGGAGGCCGCCCTGCGCCATTCGGTCATCGGCCGGGTGGGAGCTGGCTTGCAGCCGATCATGGCCCCGGCCGGCTTCGATGAGCGGCTTACCACGGCCTTCATCGGTGCCTCGGCCGCCAAAGAGGTCTTCGTCACCCAGATGGGCATCATCTTCGCCCTGGGCGAGATCGACCCCGAGGACGATGATGACGATTCCTCAGCACGCGCCCAACTGCGGGCCCGCCTGCGGGCCGAGTATCCGCCCTTGGTCGGCATCTGCGTGCTGCTGTTCGCCCTGATCGGCACCCCCTGTGTGGCCACCCTGGCCATCACCCGGCGTGAGACCCGCTCCTGGACCTGGGCCATCGGCCAGTGGGTCGGCCTGACCCTGGTCGCCTACCTGGTCGCGGTCCTGGTCTATCAGATCGGGTCGATCTGGTGGTAGGACCCATCCCTCCCCCCAATGGCGTAGGAGCCCGTCATGGAGACGATCATCGTCGTGACCATCATCGTCCTGGCGGTGATCTTCGCCCTGTGGCGTGGTTCACGGGCCGCTCGCGGTGACTGTTCGTCCTGCTGCTGTGGCTCCAGTGCCAGTCCGACATGTGGCGGCTGTCCGGACCGGCAGCAGCAGGACGACGACAGCGACCCGGCTGCCATGCCGCCCCCTGGCACCAGGGCCGATTAGGGCTTGATCGGCCATCGCGGGGGATCAAAACCCCTCCTGCGCATCGCACCGATGCCCCAGGAGTTCCGCATGGCCAACTACACCAAGATCCTGCTGCGCGAAGACGAGATGCCGCGTCAGTGGTACAATCTCAACGCCGACTTCCCGACACCGATGCCGCCACCAGTGGGCATGGATGGACAGCCCATCACGCCCGAGGCCCTGGCCCCGGTGTTCCCGATGAACCTCATCGAGCAGGAGATGTGCACCGACCGCTGGGTGGACATCCCCGAAGAGATCCTCGGCATGCTGCGGATCTGGCGGCCCAGCCCCCTGTACCGGGCCCGCCGCCTGGAGCAGGCCCTGGGCACCCCGGCCAAGATTTTCTACAAGAATGAAGGCGTCTCGCCGGCCGGCTCGCATAAGCCCAACAGCGCTGTGGCCCAGGCCTGGTACAACAAGCAGTTCGGCATCAAGCGCCTCTGCACCGAAACCGGTGCTGGCCAGTGGGGCAGCGCCCTGTCCTTCGCCTGCAAGCTGGTCGGCATCAGTTGCCGGGTGTTCATGGTCCGCATCAGCTTCGACCAGAAGCCCTTCCGTCAAATGATGATGCGCACCTGGGGCGGCGAATGCGTGGCCTCGCCCTCGGAGCTGACCGAGACCGGTCGTCGCATCCTGGCCGAGAACCCCAGCACCCCCGGCAGCCTCGGCATCGCCATCAGCGAGGCCATTGAACAGGCGGTCCAGGACCCCGAATGCCGCTATGCCCTGGGCAGCGTCCTCAACCATGTCATGCTGCACCAGACCATCATCGGCCTGGAAACCCAGAAGCAGCTGGCCCAGGTCGGCGAATACCCCGACGTGGTGATCGGCTGCGCCGGCGGCGGCTCGAACTTCGCTGGCATGGCCTTCCCCTTCATCGGCGACAAGATCGCCGGCAAGCAGGTCCGCATCCTAGCCATCGAACCCGAGGCCTGCCCGACCCTGACCCGTGCCCCCTACGTCTACGACACTGGGGACTGCGCCATGATGACCCCCCTGCTGCCGATGCACAGCCTGGGCCACACCTTCGTTCCCGAACCGATCCACGCCGGCGGCCTGCGCTACCACGGTATGGCCCCGATGGTCAGCCATGGCGTTCAACTGGGCCTGATCGAACCGCAGTCGATCGGCCAAATGGAATGCTACCAGGCGGCGGTCCAGTTTGCCCACAACGAAGGCTTCATCCCCGCCCCAGAGACCTCCCACGCCATCGCCTCGGCCATCCGCGAGGCCCAACGGGCCAAGGAGGAAGGCCAGGAGCGGACCATCGTCCTCAACTGGTCCGGCCACGGCCTGATGGACCTGACCGGCTACCAAGCCTACTTCGACGGCAAACTGGCGGATTACGCCTTGCCCGAGGAGATGATGGCCCGCTCCCTGAGCGCCCTGGAAGGCCTGCCGAAGCCGGCATAGCCCGCCTTTGAGACGCCCCGTCACCCTGGCGGCGGGGCGTTTCAAACGGGACATCCCAATCAGAAACGCCAGCCCACGGTCCCGGTCAAGAAGAAGCCTTCCTGTTCGAACTTCCTGCTGCCATCGATGCTGAAATCGCCACGGGTGAAGAGATAGCCGCCGCCAGCGGCAACCACCAGACCTTCGCGGGGGTTGCTGGCGAAGACCAGCTGGGCCATCAGGCCGTATTCGTACATCCAGCTGTTGTCATCGTAGGAATCGCTGTCGAGGCGCACTTTGATGTCGGTACGGGACCAGCCGATGAAGGATTGGAAGTCAAGGCTGAGGGCCTGGGAGAAAGGATAGGCCTGGGCGAAGTAGAGTCGGGCCCCCATGGATTCGTAGGACAGGTCCAAGGGACCCTCTGCGTAATCAGCCTTCTGTTGGATGCCGGAGATGCCCCAAGAAGAGGCTCCGGTCACGTTCCACAGGCCGACTTCAAGGCGGCGCGAATCATCCCACTTTTCTTCAACACGATCCACCCCTGGAGGCTGGAAGCTGAATCCTTCACTACCTCTATGGTAGCTGAAACGGATGTCATCAGCAGCCTCAAGAGTGACTGCAAGCATGACGGCCAGCAACAGGGTCAACATGATCGGACGATGCATGACGTACTCCTGGGCGAAAATAAAGGTAAGCATTCAGGCCAGAATGGCGACCGAACTGAGTAAGGGATCTACATCACTTGGAAAGTAAGTGTACTGGGCCCCATGACAATGCCAACAGGACCCCCGCCGCCCCAGACTGCCAGGCTCACATGCCGCTGGCCAGACGTTCGCCGAGAAAGGGATGCAGACCGATGGCCTTGATGCGCTGCTGGGTCAAGGCGACATCGTAGGCCACGCGATGGAAGGTGATGGCCTCTCCATCCAAGACGGCAAAGCTGGAACGAGAATCGTGATCACGCGGCTGCCCGACACTGCCGACGCAGATGTACATCTTGTGACCCTTGGGCATGCGGAAGGTGTTGTGGGCATCATGCGGGATCAGGGTACCCATGGCAGTGGCCATGAAGGGTGTATGGTTGTGACCGGCGAAGCAGACATCAAAACCGGAGAAGTCGGTGTTCAGGGTGTGGATCATCTGCTGGTATTCGATCGGGTTCTCCGGCTCATCGACGTAATCATGGACCGGATCGTAAATCGACCCGTGGACCATCAGCAGCTTCTTCTGCAACACGAAGGCCTTGCGCTCCTTGAGCCAGGACCACATCGACCCCCCGCGCTTGAACAGACCGGTCGGGCTGTTGCTGCGGATCTCTTCACGAGTCCAGTCAATGGCCTGGGCGGCATAAGGATTGAAGCGATGACGGCCAGTGACCAGGGCCTCTTCATGGTTGCCCAACAACGACACGGAGAAGCGATCCATGGCCAGCCGGGTCACGGCCACCGGATCCGGACCATAGCCGATCACGTCACCGAGACACCAGTACTCGGTCACCCCCAGGGCCTCACAGCGCTCCAGGACCGCCTCCAGGGCAGCGAGGTTGGCATGGATGTCTGACAAGATGGCGATCATCTTATGATGCGTCCATCGGCAGGGGAGTGCCGGTGCACTCCTGGTACAGACGACTCACGGTGGCCACATGCAAGCCGATCACGGTATCCATTGAGCCCTGAACGTCAGTGACAAAGCGATCGCCGGAGGCCTGGATGGCATAGGCCCCGGAGCGCCCGGCACTCTCGCCACTGGCGACATAGGCGGCGATCTCTTCGGGACTCATCGCCCGCATCGTCACCTGGGCCATGGACACCGCCAGGGCCTGGATCTCATCCCGACCACTGAAGGCCGGCACCAGGCAGCAATGGGCGGTGGTCACGGTATGGGTGGTCCCCTGTAGGCGCGACAGGATGCGGATGGCATCGTCGTGATCTTCCGGCTTGCCGTAGAGCACACCGTCGAGCGAGGTCACGGTATCAGCGGCCAGGACACAGTCCCCAAGCTCCCATGGGCGAGGCAGCTGCTCAGGTCCGACTCCCCGGGCCTTGTGACAGGCACGATCCAGGGCCACCATCTGTGGATTAGCTCCGCCGATGGCCTCTTCGTCATGAACGCTGGAGACCACCGCATAGTCGATGCCGGCCTTGGCCAGCAGCAGGGCCCGCTGTGGGCTTTCGCTGGCGAGGAAGAGCATGGATCACCTCCGGCCCACAGCCGGTCTCAAGCGGCACCAGAACCTCGCAACACCTCTCCGGTCGGCCCTCAGTAGGCCTTGGCCATCACCACCCGTTGCGATGACGGCTTGCCGGTAAAGATGCAGGTCCCCGTACCACGGGCTGCTTCCGGTATGTGATCCTGCATCGGGATGCAGCGGATGGAAGTCTCGAATCGGCGCGCCATGGCGTCCTCGTCATCCGCGTCACCGGCCCAATGGACCCAGGCGAAGCCGCCCCCCTCGTCAGCGAAGAAGCGCCCGAAGTCATCCAGATCGTCGATCACCCGGCTGCGCGCCGAGCGCATCCGCCGAGCCCGTTCCAGCAACTCGCCCTGCATGGCCTCCAGGATGCCGGGGATGGCTGCGACCGCCTGATCACGGGGCATGAAGGCCTTGCGGGCCTTGCGGATGGCGGCCTCGTCCAGGCCCTGCTCGTCGGCCAGGAAGCGGCGCACCAGGGCCACCGTGCCCTGCTCCAGGTCCCGTGGCCCGATCTCCAGACGCAGCGGCACCCCCTTGAGCTCCCATTCGTAGTACTTGGCCCCGGGCTGCATGCCCTCACGGTCATCGACCCGCACCGTCAGACCGGCCGGGCGCAACTGCTCGGCCAGTGCGTGGGCAGCGCTGACCGTGGCCTGACGCTGGTCCTCATCGCGATAGATCGGCACCACCACCACGTGGATCGGGGCCAGCTTGGGCGGCAGGATGAGACCGGTATCATCACTGTGACTCATGATCAGAGCCCCCACCAGGCGGGTCGAGACCCCCCAGCTGGTGGCGTAGACGTATTCCAGTTCGTTGTCGCGGTTGAGGAAGGTGACATCGGCGGCCTTGGCGAAGTTCTGGCCCAGATAATGGCTGGTGCCCATCTGCAAGGCCCGGCCATCCTGCATCATGCCTTCGATGGTCAGGGTGTCGAGGGCGCCGGCAAAGCGTTCACCGGGGGTCTTGGCCCCCTTGACCACCGGCACCGCCATGACCCGTTCGGCGAAGTCGGCGTAGACCTCCAGCATGCGGGTGGTCTCCTCGCGGGCCTCGGCCTCGCTGGCATGGGCGGTATGGCCCTCCTGCCACAGGAACTCGGCGGTGCGCAGGAAGAGGCGGGTCCGCATCTCCCAGCGCACCACATTGGCCCACTGGTTGATGAGCAGGGGCAGATCGCGGTAGCTCTGGATCCAGTTGCGGTACTGGTTCCAGATGATGGTCTCGGAGGTCGGACGGACGATCAGAGGCTCCTCCAGGGCCGATTCGGGATCGACCACCACCCGCCCATCCTGGGACATCAGACGGTGATGGGTGACCACCGCGCATTCCTTGGCGAAGCCGGCGGCATGCTGCTCCTCCCGTTCCAGGAAGGACAGCGGGATGAACAACGGGAAGTAGGCGTTGACATGGCCGGTGGCCTTGAAGCGGTCATCCAACTCGCGCTGCATCTTCTCCCAGATGGTGTAGCCGTGCGGTCGGATGACCATGCAGCCGCGCACCGCACTGTGCTCGGCCAGTTCGGCCCGCTTGATGATATCCAGATACCATTGGGAATAGTCCTGGGACCGGCTGCAGATACCGTCCTTGTTGTCTGATGCGCGCTTGGCCATCACAATGCTCCTTGGGCAATGTCGTGACGGCGCGACATGATTGCCGGGCACCCGGCCCAGCATGCGCCATCAATCACAGGGGGCTGTTCTAGCCCGCAAACCGCTGTGGCCAACGGCCTTTTGCCGCCACCGAGGAGTCTGTACGGGATGGCGAACGCATATGGTGCCGGGCATTGCTGACGACACCGCAGTACCTGCCCGCCAAGGCCCACGGACTCCGGGTAGGACGCTGTGCCTTGACGGCATCCGAGACATTTCAGGTGTTTCGTGTGGCTTTCGCAGGGTGACCGAAGCAGCCAAGCCAGACACCGTGCCTAGGAGTCTGTAAGGGATAGCGACCGAGCATGGCGCAGTGCATTTTCGAGTCCCGATTTCGTCGAAAACCGCAGCCATAGCCGTAGCTATGGTGAGGTTTTCGGCGGAATCGGGGCCGA
>SLQH01000037.1 GCA_007131555.1 Planctomycetota bacterium
GACAGGGCGTTGTCAGGGGCCCCGCGCACCTCAAGAGAACCGAAGTCAGTCCGGTTGGCCACTTGGGTCGCGGTGGTCCCATTGAGGATGGGGATGCCATCACCAAAGACGTAGACTCGGTCACGAATGCCACCGTACACAGTAAACGTAAACTCACCCACACCGACAAACTGCATCAAGACGGACGCATTGATGCGGTCGATGGTCTCAGGGGCGTAGGTCACGGTGAAGGTCACGCTGCCACCAGGCTCAATCTCCAGCGCTGGCTGGTTGGTGATCTGGAAACCACCTGCCGGCGCATTGATCTGCACCGGTGAGGTCTCATTGGAGAATACCAGAGTACCACCACCCTGATTGAAGACTGTAAAGGTGGCGTTATGAGAGGTGCCGGCCAACTGTAGACCGAAGTCATAGACCGGATTCTGAATCATGTTCTGATTGTTGGGACCAACGATCGAGATATCCTCAGGACCAGGGGTGACTGGGCCTGGACCTGGTGGATCGGGATCAGGATCGGGACCAGGCCCCGGACCAGGCCCCGGACCGGGACCCGGCTCAGAAGTATCAAGGCCGGAACCGCAACCGGTCATCGCTCCGGTCAGCAGGACGGCGGCGAGCAGGGCAAGCAGAATCTGTAGGCAGCGCATGGATGATGCTCCTGGATCAGGATGAGATGGCCCAATCGTTCATCGGGGTCACATCTATATTGCCGATACGGGCAACCGTGTTGCAGGCAATCGGCAGCACACCGACTCCTACGGCACATGGCATCCCGTATAAAGGGTACAGCACACCACAAGATGCTGTGCTGCACCAGTCTTGAAACCCTCTCAAGATGACATGTGTGCGTTACAGACCCCGCCCACGCCAGCCCGTCTTGACGGTTCCGTATCCAGCCATTGCCGCCATACTGCCGCCATGACAGAACCCTGCCAGCCTCCCTCGGCCCAGCAGATGATGGCCACGGTCGTGGCCAATCAGGCCTGTGGCCCCGGCATCCATCTGCTGGAACTGACCTGTGCGGCCGCCCTGCCGGCCATCGCCCCAGGCCAGTTCGCCTTCCTGCGGCCCCGCCATGGCGACATCTTCCTGCGGCGCCCTCTGGGGGTCCACGAGGCCGAGGGCACCCGCCTGCGCCTGCTCTTCGATGTCGTTGGCCGTGGCACCGCCGCCCTGGCCGCCGTCCAGCCGGGCCAGGAACTCGACCTGCTTTTGCCCCTCGGACACCCCTTTGAGATCCCCCCGCCCCCGGCCCTGCCGGTGCTGGTGGCCGGCGGCCTGGGCCTGCCCCCACTCCATTTCCTGGCCCGGCAGCTGCACGCCGCCCAGCGGCCCTTCCGCATGCTCTACGGCGCCCGGACCGCCGCCCGCCTGGTCCTGGCCGATGATCTGGCCGCCCTCTGCCCCCAGCTGCGCCTGTTCACCGATGATGGCAGCGCCGGCGAACACGCCCAGATCACCGCCGGCCTGGCCGATCTGCCGCCGCAGGCCCATCTGCTGGTCTGCGGCCCCACCCCCATGATGCGGGCTGTGGCCAGCGCCGCCGCCCAGGCCGGGCTGGCCTGCCAGGTCTCGCTGGAGGAACGGATGGCTTGCGGCCTGGGCGTCTGCATGGGCTGCGTCTGTCGCACCCGGAACGCCGACGGCCAGGAAGGCCGGGCCAGGGTCTGCGTCGAAGGACCGGTGTTCCCGGCCCAGGAGGTGCTATGGGACTCGCCCTAGAACTGGCCGGAATCCCCCTGGCCAATCCGGTCATGCTGGCCTCGGGCACCTGCGGCTACGGCCAGGAGCTGGCCGGGGTGATGGCCGTCGAGACCCTGGGGGCGATCGTCACCAAGGCCATCACCGCCAGTCCCCGCTTCGGCAATCCCACACCCCGCCTGGCCGAGACCCCGGCCGGGATGCTCAACGCCATCGGCCTGGCCAATGTCGGGGTCGAGGCCTTCATCGCCGACAAGCTGCCCTACCTGCGGGATCTGGCCCCACGGGTGATCGTCAACATCGCCGGATCCCGCATCGAGGAATACGTGGCGGTGGCCGAGCGCCTGGAGACGGCGACCGGCATCGATGCCTACGAACTCAACATCAGCTGCCCCAACGTGGCCCACGGAGGCATCGCCTTCGGCGCTGATCCAGCGGCCATCGCCGCCGTGGTCGGGGCGGTCAAGCGGGTCATCACCCGGCCCTTGATCGTCAAGATGTCGCCCAATGTCACCGACATCGTCAGCACCAGCCGGGCCGCCGAGGATGCCGGGGCCGACGCCCTGGCCCTCATCAACACCCTCATCGGCATGGCCGTGGACGTCTCCCGTCGGCGCCCGGTGCTGGCCAACCTCACCGGCGGCCTGTCCGGACCGGCCATCCGCCCGGTCGGCCTGGCCATGGTCTACAAGGTCTTCACCGCCGTCCGCATCCCGATCATCGGCCTGGGCGGCATCATGGAGACCGAGGACGCCCTGGCCTACCTGATGTGCGGGGCCCGGGCGGTGCAGATCGGCACCGCCACCTTCATCAACCCGGACGCCGCCGTCCGGATCATCACCGGTCTCGCCGCCTGGTGCGACGACCAGGGCGTCGACGACCTCCAGGACATCGTCGGCGCCTGTCATCTGTAAGCCCCTGTGCCCCCCCTGGGACCGCCGGTTTCCAACCGGCCCACAAGGTCCTGACCATGATCACCCACCGATAGCAACGGCACCGTGCTTTTCCTCACAGAGACACAAAGACACAGAGATGCAGGATCCCCTGAAACGGAGAGCCTGTCAGATCATGAACGGCTTTCTCCGTGCCTTTGTATCTGCGTGAGAAGCAATAGAA
>SLQH01000326.1 GCA_007131555.1 Planctomycetota bacterium
ACGCCGAGGGGGCCGGAGCCGACCCCGAAGGCCTGGTCGCCACCCTGCGCCGCCCCCTGGCCGGACTACCGAGCCAGGACCCGGCTCCCGATCCAAGCCCGTCAAGCGCACTCGGCCGCCTGCTGGAGGCCGCCGCCGCCCGCCAGAAGAAGCAGGGCGACACCCACCTGGCCATCGACCATCTCCTGCGCCAACTGGCCGATGACAGCACCGTTGGGCCGCTGCTGAAAGCCGCCGGCCTGGAGGCCACACGCCTGGAGACGGCCATCAGCCAGGCCCGGGGCGGTCGTCGCGTCGACAGCGACCAGGCCGAGAGCGGCTTCCAGGCCCTTGAACGCTACGGCCAGGATCTGGTCGAGCAGGCCCGGGCCGGCCGCCTGGATCCGGTCATCGGCCGGGACGAGGAGATCCGGCGGGTGATCCGGGTGCTGTCACGGCGGACCAAGAACAATCCGGTGCTGATCGGCGAACCGGGCGTGGGCAAGACCGCCATCGTCGAGGGCCTGGCCCAGCGCATCGTTCGCGGTGACGTCCCCGAATCCCTGCGCGAGCGCCGCCTGATGGCCCTCGACATGGGCGCCCTGGTGGCCGGTGCCAAGTACCGGGGTGAATTCGAGGAACGCCTCAAGGGGGTCCTCAAGGAGGTCCAGCAGGCCGATGGCCAGGTGATCTTGTTCATCGACGAGATCCATCTGGTCCTCGGGGCCGGCAAGGCCGATGGCGCCATGGACGCCGCCAATCTGCTCAAGCCGATGCTGGCCCGGGGCGAACTGCGCTGCATCGGCGCCACCACCCTTGATGAATATCGTGAACACGTCGAAAAGGATCCGGCCTTTGAACGGCGTTTCCAGCAGGTGATGGTCGGGGAACCCTCGGTCGAGGACAGCGTCAGCATCCTGCGCGGACTCAAGGAACGCTACGAGAGCCATCATGGCGTCAGCATCAGCGATGCCGCCCTGGTTGCCGCGGCCCAGCTCTCGGCCCGCTACATCAGCAGCCGCTTCCTGCCCGACAAGGCCATCGACCTGGTCGACGAGGCCTGCGCCAGCCGGCGGGTCGAGCTCGACAGCCAGCCGACGGTCATCGACCAGCTTGAGCGCCGCCGCCTCCAGCTGGAGGTCGAGGCCACGGCCCTGGCCCAGGAGGACCATCCCGGCTCCCGCCAGCGCCTGGCCAAGGTGCGCCAGGAACTGGCCGAGGTCGAGGAGGAGCTCAAGGTCCTGCGGGCCCGCTATCAGCACGAGAAGAGCCAGGTCGACGACCAGCGGCGCTGGCGCCAGGAGCTGGACCAGGCCCGCCAGGCGATGGCCGAGGCCGAGCGACGCTACGATCTGGCCACGGTCGCCGAACTGCGCTACGGCACCATCCCCGACCTGGAGCGGCGCCTGGAGGCCTGCGCCGAGGCCCCCCAGGACGAGCATCAACTCCTGCGTGAAGGCGTTGATACCGAGGAGATCGCCGAGGTCGTCAGTCGCTGGACCGGCATTCCGGTGACCCGCCTCAACCAGGGCGAGAGCGCCCGCCTGCTGGCCCTGGCCGAGCAGCTCCACCGCCGGGTGGTGGGCCAGGACCAAGCCGTCGAGGCGGTGGCCGAGGCGGTGTTACGCTCGCGGGCCGGCCTCGCCCGACCCCATCAGCCGACCGGCTCCTTCCTGTTCCTCGGCCCCACCGGGGTCGGCAAGACCGAACTGGCCAAGAGTCTGGCCGAGGAGCTGTTCGATGACGAACGCCAGATGGTCCGCATCGACATGTCGGAATACATGGAACAGCACGCCGTGGCCCGCCTAATCGGCGCCCCTCCCGGCTACATCGGCTTCGAGCAGGGCGGCCAGCTCAGCGAGGCCGTGCGCCGCCGACCCTACAGCGTGGTCCTGTTCGATGAGGTCGAGAAGGCCCATCCCCTGGTCTGGAATGTCCTGCTGCAAGTCCTCGACGACGGCCGCCTGACCGACGGCCAGGGCCGCACCGTCGACTTCAGCAATACCGTCATCATCATGACCAGCAACCTGGGCGCCGAACACCTGCTCACCGGGGTCGACGCCGAAGGACACTTGGCTGATGGCGTTGAAGAGGCCGTGGTGGCCGAGGTCCGCCGCCATTTCCGGCCCGAGTTCCTCAACCGCCTGGACGACATCGTGGTGTTCTCGCCCCTAAGCCGGGCCGACCTGCGCCACATCGTCCGTCTCCAAGTGACCGAACTCGCCCACCGCCTCGACGAACAGGACATCAGCCTGGACCTGACCGACGCCGCCACCGACCACATCCTGAACGCCGCCTACGACCCCCTCTACGGCGCCCGACCCCTGCGCCGTTATCTCGAAAAACACCTCACCCTGGCCCTGAGCCGCCTGCTCATCGCCGGAGACCTGCCCAACCACAGCCGGGTCATCGTCGACGCCAACGCAGAGGGCCTGGATATCCGGGTGGAGTGAACATCGCCAGGGTGCTGTGGCGGGCATGGGTGGTGGCGTTGGATTCGTCTGTCGTAGCGCCGGCTTCAGCCGGCACGGATGGTGGGCTTCAGCCCGCCGATACGCTTCCTGGCACCAGACCACCCCCGCCCACCACGGCAACCGCCGACGACAACGATCTCACCAAAAGCTTCATCTGGACCTGCCCCAAAGACCTATGAACACTGAGTCCCAAACCACTGCTTGCTCGCACCAACCGAGCGTCATCGGTTTGCGGCTATCAACCACAAACGCGACTGTCGTTCCCCATAATGCGCTTTTCCCGATGCCTGGATGGTGTTCTGCTGATCGAACGCGTACCGGCAGGCTGAAGCCTGCCATCCGTGCCGGCTGAAGCCG
>SLQH01000454.1 GCA_007131555.1 Planctomycetota bacterium
CACCGCTTCGTACCGGTGGGCCGGATCGACAACGCCTTCGGCGACCGCAATCTGGTCTGTCAGTGCTGAGCCTAAATCCGGCTGTTGGCTTTAGGCTGGAGGCTTTAGGGTTGCTCTACAAGACGATATAGACAGATTCAGACTTTCCCCCAGAAGGTGAACTGGTTCTGGCTGCGCATATCCGCTTGAATAGCAACCCTATAGCCCAAAGTCAAAAGCCTCACTGCGGTTTTTAGGTTGAGAGCATGTCACGGTGGTCTGGACGCGGTCTTGCAGATGCGTGGCTGGGCATAGCCTCATCCACGACACGAGAGGGGGAAGCATGAGCGGTCTGCGTACGGTCCTGGCCACCATCCAGAAGGCCCATCCTGAGGCCTTCTGCCGGGTCGATGACCTTGACACCGACAGTCCGGATCCCAGTGCCGAGGACCTGGCCCAGCTTGCCGGCCAGGTGGCTGAGCAGCTGCCGGATCAGGTCCACTGTGCCGGGATCGGTCTGCGCTGCGCCCAGAGCCCGGGCGGCCTGTCCGGCCAGCCCGGCCCAGATGAGGGGGGCGAACTGGCCGGTCAGGTGGCCCTGGTCACCGGGGCGGCCTCTGGTCTGGGCCTGGGCATCGCCCGGGGTCTGCATGCCGCCGGCGCCTGTGTGGTCTTCACCGATGTCGACCGCGAGGGCCTGCGCAGCGTGGCGGCCTCCATTGATGACCCCCTGCGGGCCCTGACCCAGGAGATGAACGTCACCGACGAGGCCTCGGTGGCGGCCGCCTTTGATGCCGCCCTGCGCCATTTCGGCCGTCTGGACATCCTGGTCTGTGCGGCCGGCATTGCGCCGCCCTACGAACTGGTCGACTTTCCCGTCGACCGCTTCCGTCTGGCCCTGGAGATCAACCTCACCGGCTACTTCCTGTGCGCCCGCGAGGCGGCCCGCATCATGCGCGCCCAGGGCCATGGCGGGTCGATGGTGATGCTGTCGTCCAAGAGCGGCCTGGAGCCCAGCAAGGCCAACTCGGCCTACAATGCCACCAAGGCCGGCGAGCTGCACCTGGCCCGGGGCTGGGCCCTGGAACTGGGCGTCGACGGCATCCGGGTCAACTGCATTGCCCCCGGCAACGTCTTCGAGGGTTCCAAGATCTGGAATCCGGACTACATCCGCAAGGCGGCCGAGAAGAAGGGCATCGCCCCTGACGAGGTGATCCCCTACTACAACAATCTCACCGCCCTCAAGGCCGAGATCAAACCCCAGGACATCGCCGACGCGGCGGTGTTCCTGTGCAGCCGCCGGGCCCGGCGCATCACCGGCCAGGTGCTGGCCGTCGATGGCGGCCAGGTCTGGGTCCGCTGAACACGGGTCCTGGTCAGGGGTTTTGCCCCTACAGTCCACTGCCGCAGTTGCGGCCTCACGCAGGAAGCAGTCATGAACGATCCCCATCACGATGTCCTGTCCGATGATCCGGCGCTGCGGATCGCCGCCCTGGCCGCCTTGCGTAAGCTGCATCCCCGTCCGCCCTGCCGTGGGACCAACACCCATGTCCACACCAACTACAGCTTCTCGGTGTTCCGCAGTCCGGCTGAGGCCGCCTGGCTGGCCTATCAGGCCGGGGTCGAGGTCTTCGGCATCAACGATCATTACACCATCGACGGCCATGATGAGTTCCGTCAGGCCTGTGACGCCCTCGGTCTGCCGGCGACCTTCAGTATTGAGGCTGTGGCCATGGACCGAGCCGCCGCCGAGGCAGGTACCTTGCTCAACGACCCCGGCAATCCCGGCCGCATGTACCTGTGCGGCAAGGGGGTCACCCGGCCCGAGCATCCCCAGGCTGAAGAGCATCTGATCCAGCTGCGGCGCTTCCAGGAGGTCCGCAACCAGGCCATGATCGCGGCCTGTGATCGCCATTTCCGGGCCGTGTTGCAGGTCACCGGGCCGCAGTGGGCGGAGGTCGTCAGCCAGACCCCCCGTGGCAACACCACCGAGCGCCACATCGCCCGGGCCTGCGTCAACCGGATCCGGCAACTGGCCGAGGAGCCGGGGCGCAGCTTTGCTGAACTGTTCACCGCCCTGGTCGGTGCGGCTCCGGCCGGGGATGATGCCGCCCTCCAGAACCAGTGGCGCGGCAGTCTGCTCAAGGCCGGCAAGGCCTGCTATGTCGATGAGGACGAGCGGGCCTACCCTGATCTTGAGGAGCTCTGCGGCCTGTTCCTGCAACTCGGCGCGATCCCCACCTATCCGGTCCTGGGCAACCCCATCACTGACGGCGAAGCCTCGATCAGCGATCTCTGCGACCGCTTGGCCGAGCGGGGCATCTACGCCCTGGAACTGATCCCCGAACGCAACAGCGACGACCGGGTCGATGCCGTCATCGCCGAGGCCCGGCGCCGCAACTGGCCGGTCTTCGACGGCACCGAGCACAACACCCCGGCGATGAGCGACCTGCTGCCACAGTGGAGCTGCGATGACCGCTTCCGCCCGACCTTCCGCGAATCGGCCCTGATCCTCCTGGGCCATCAGGAACTGCGCCGCCGCCAGGAACCCGGCTACGTCGACGACGACGGCGTCCCCGAACCGGGCGGCTTCCAACGCTGCCGCAGCGTCGGCGCAGCCCTGCTTGATCAGATGGGGTGACGGGGCAAGCGTGAGATCTTCCGGAATGGTCTCACGCAGAGAACGCAGAGAACGCAGAGGCCCTGCGGGCGGCGGTAGAGGAACCAAGAAGGCAGCTTCCTGGCTTTCCTTGGCGATCTCTGTGCCCTTGAGCGAAGCGGGCGTGAAATATTCCGGATATGGTCTCACGCAGAGA
>SLQH01000041.1 GCA_007131555.1 Planctomycetota bacterium
CCTGCCCCCCATCGACGTCAGCCTGAGCGATGCCCAGAAGCTGGACATTCTCAAGCGTTTCTACCAACGTTATCAAGAGGAAAGCGAGGAGATCGAGGGCAAGATCACGGACATGAAGACCGCTGAGGCGGAAAGCGCCTTTGCGGCCCAGTATCTCGGTGAACAACCTGAGGTGCTTGATCTACGCCCCGATCCGGCGGCCCTGGAGGCCTTGGAAAAGCGCCGCCAACACCTGGGCATCCTGCTGGAGCGTCTCCAGCAGGTCCTGCCCAAACAAGGCGGCGATGCCCCGGCCACCTTCACCCGGTTCTGAGGCATGGGCATCGCCGTACGTCCTGCTGTGCTCGCCGATGCACCTGCCATCCACGAACTGCTGCGCTTCTTTGCTGCTCGCCACCTGCTGCTGGCTCGCAACCTGGGCGACATCTATGAACACCTGCGTGACTTCCTGGTGGCAGTTGATGACCATGCCGGTGTCCAGGCGTGCGCCGCCCTGCATCTGGTCAACGACCAGCTCGCTGAGGTCAAATCCCTGGCCGTGGCCGAGGCATCCCAGGGATTGGGCCTCGGGCGGATGCTGGTTGAACGAGCCTGCCAAGAAGCCCAGGGCTGGGGACTGCAACGGGTCTTCTGTCTGACCTATCAGGTCGCCTTCTTTGAGGCCCTGGGTTTCCACCGGGTAGACCGCTCACGCCTGCCAGACAAGGTCTGGAATGAATGCGTCCGCTGCGACCGCTTCCTCGATTGTGATGAAGTGGCCATGTGGCGTCATCTGCACCCTGCGGCCTGACCGGGTCAACCCATCCCTTGCCGGAGGCTTGGGCTGGATTCAGAAATGCCAGCCGACAGTCACGAAGACGCTGGGATAATCCTGATCGACATCAATCACGACCCGTTGCCGATCAGTGGTCAGGTAACGATTGGGATTGCGCCAGAAGGTATAGGCGATACCGACACCGAGATCCAGGTCGCCCATGTTGATCAGGCCAGCCAGGCGCAGTCCATACTCGGTGATGACGCCGGGTTCCTGGATATCCAGGGTTTCATCGTCCGGATCAAGATACGACAGGCCGACCCCGATATGCGGTGTCAGCTCAAGGCGCCCAGAACGACCCAGGTCAAGACTCAGACCAAGATAGGCCCGCAAGCTGGTGCCGAGGTAGAAGATGTCAGTGCTGCCAACGCTGGCCGCCTGATAGGTACAAAACAGGCCCATGGCGGCATGCAGTCGCAAGGCACCGTCGGGATGAAACGGGCGACGGTGGTGATTGAGCACCTCAACGCCAAAGGCGGTATCAATCTCAACGCCGTCAATCAGATCAGGGCGGGTCAAGGGTGTCGAGACATCCAGACGCAGGCCGGAAAGAGTCCGTACCCGACTGGTGTATTCCGCCCCCGTTGCCGCCAGGACAACAACGACCAAGGACAATATGACCCGCAATAGGGGCCATCTACGTGCCGTCATCATGCCCATCGCCTCCGACAGGGCCCGCGAGCGGCCTGACGCTCACGCCCAAAGCATCTCTTTATGCCTGCCTGTCCGCCAGACCAAGCACAAACCCCGATCTGCGGGCATCAGCGCACGGCACACCTACATGCCACGACCTCCCTTGATATAGGGAGGTCGGACAATGGCCTCGGGCGGATTCGAACCGCCGACGCACGGATTTTCAGTCCGCTGCTCTACCAGCTGAGCTACAAGGCCGTCAATCTCGTAAGTGGATGGGGAAATTAGCGCCCTGCCGAGCACTGGCAAGTGGCTTTTCTCCGGCGAGAGCCCGGACAATGACGATTGACACGCCACCAATAGACATAGGGTAGCGCGCCCGCCGTCAATGATGGCTCAGCCCACTCCTACGTGAGGTACCTGTCATGCATGCCCTGCTTGCCGCCGTTGAACAACGCAGCCTCAAGACCGAGAGCATCGGCGACTTTGAAGTCGGTGATACCGTTGATGTCCATACCCGCATCAAGGAAGGCGACAAGGAACGGGTCCAGGTCTTTCGCGGCACCGTCATCCGCCGCACCCGTGGCCATGGCAAGATCAATGAAGCCTTCACGGTACGACGCATCGTTGACGGCATCGGTGTAGAGCGGATCTTCCCGGTCCATAGCCCCAATGTGATCAAGGTCGAGGTCACCCGTCGCGGCAAGGTCAGACGGGCCAAGCTCTACTATCTGCGCGATCGGGTCGGCAAGGCCACCAAGACCAAGGAACGGGTGGTCACCAAGCACAATCGTGAGGCCGCCAGCGACAGCTGATCGGCTTCCGGATACGCTACGCGTCTTTCTACACGATACACGCCGGGCCATGCCCGGCGTGTCTGCGTGTGGGGCACCATGCGCCATCTGTCCCAATGCTGTAAGGCATCAGCCCATCACGGGGCCTTATGGCCAGCTTGCATGAAAACGCTTCCAGGACAGACTCATCTCCCATCACCCCACTTGTCAGGAGCAGCCCATGCCCCGCGCCCCCCGCAGCCTCAATGTCGCCCTGGTCGGATATGCCTTCATGGGCAAGGCCCATTCCAACGCCTATCAGCAGGTCGAGCGCTTCTTTCCGGCTCCCTTCCGGCTCAACCGTCAGGTCCTGATCGGACGCAATGCCCAGGCCTGCCAGGAGGTTGCCGACACCTGGGGCTGGCAGGCCACCGCCGCCACCCTGGAGGAGGCCCTGCGCGACCACAGCATCGACCTCGTCGACATCGCCACCCCCAACGACAGCCACTACGACCTGGCCATGACCGCCATCAAGGCCGGCAAGCATGTCCTGTGCGAGAAGCCCCTGGCCA
>SLQH01000422.1 GCA_007131555.1 Planctomycetota bacterium
GATATCCCAATGTCGGCTGATCGCCCGTTGTCGTCTTGATATTCCCCCTCACAGTATGACCGTGCGTTGAACAGACGGTGAACCGCCTGTTGACGCTCGTTCCGGTCCCGGTCGGGGCTGATACCCGCTGCGAGCAAGGAGGCAGCATGGCCAAAAACGCCGTCGATCCGGTGGATCTGGCGATCCGCAAGTGGCGCTCCAAGCCGGGCGCCCTGATCATGGCCCTCCACCATGTCCAGGACGCCCTGGGCTACGTCCCCCGCGAGGCCGCCCTGCGTCTGGCTGAAGGGATGGGGGTGCCGCTGGCCCGCATCTATGAGGTCACCACCTTCTATAGCTTCTTCAAGCTGGAGGCGCCGGGGCGGGGCATCATCTCGGTATGCACCGGCACCGCCTGCCATATCAAGGGGGCCGGTGAACTGATCGACGCCTTCCGCAGCGCCCTGGCCATCGAACCGGGCGACAGCACGCCGGATGGCCTGTTCCACCTCCAGGGGGTGCGCTGTGTGGGCTGCTGCGGATTGGCACCGGTGGTGGTGGTCAACGGTCGCACTTACGGCAAGCTGACCCCCGGCCAGGTTCCTGGGGTGATCGAGGAATGGACCCGGCATTTCGCCGCCAATCCCGAGGAGGCCCAGGATACGGCCACTGCCGCCGCCGAGGAGAGCGCCCATGCACCCTGACGAACTGCGCCAACGCGCCGATGACGAGCGCCAGCGTCAACAGACCCTCGGCTGCCGCCTGTTCTGCTGCAGCAGCACCGGCTGCCTGTCCTCGGGCGCCCAGGAGGTCCTCGACGCCCTCGCCGATGCTGCCCAGGCCCATGATCTGACCGACCAGGTCGAAATCGTGCCGACCGGCTGCATGGGCCTGTGCAGTGAAGGGCCGCTGGTACGGGTTGAAGTACGCGACCAGGCCCCGGTGCTGTACCACAGCGTCGGGCCGCTGCTGGCCCGCCTGATCATCGTCGAACACGTCGCCCCAGCCCTGACCGGCGAGGGGCCGACCCAGGTGCCGCGCCTGCTCGCCGACCATCATCTGCCGCTGGACCTGCCCTTCTTCAGCAAGCAGCACAAGGTGGTGCTGGCCAACGCCGGCGAAGTCGACCCGGCCAACATCGACCATTATCTGGCCCGCGATGGCTACACCGCCCTGGCGGCGGTGCTGGCGGCCGGCAATCCTCAGCAGGTCATCGATGACATCGCCGCCAGCGGCCTGCGCGGCCGGGGCGGAGCCGGCTATCCGACGGCCAGCAAGTGGCGCAATACCCGTCTGGCCAGCGGTGAGCAGAAATGCGTGATCTGCAATGGCGACGAGGGCGACCCCGGCGCCTACATGGATCGCAGCATTCTTGAGGGCGACCCCCATGCGGTCCTTGAGGGCATGATGATCGCCGCCTTCTCCATCGGTGCCCAGACCGGCTGGTTCTACATCCGGGCTGAATACGGTCTGGCCATTGAGCGGGTCACGGTGGCCCTGCGCCAGGCCCGCAAGCAGGGCCTGCTGGGCAAGAACATTCTCGGTAGCGGTTTCGATTTCAACTGCGACATCCGCCTCGGAGCCGGGGCCTTCGTGTGCGGTGAGGAGACCGCCCTGATCGCCTCCATCGAAGGCCGGCGCGGCACCCCACGGCCGCGTCCGCCCTATCCCTCCGATGCCGGTCTGTGGGAGCAGCCGAGTTGCGTCAACAATGTCGAGACCCTGGCCAACATCGCTCCCATCCTGCGCCGGGGGCCGCAATGGTTCGCGGACATGGGGCATGGGGCCAGCGCCGGTACCAAGGTCTTCGCCCTGACCGGCAAGATCCGTCACGGCGGTCTCATTGAGGTGCCGATGGGCATCACCCTGCGTGAGATCGTCGAGGAACTGGCCGGCGGTGCGGCCGGTTCCGGTGCCCTGACCGCCGTCCAGACCGGCGGGCCCTCGGGGGGCATGATTCCGGCCCATCTCTTCGACACCCCGGTATCCTACGAGACCTTGCAGGAACTGGGCTCGATCATGGGCTCAGGCGGCATGATCGTCCTCGATCAGGCCGACAACATGGTCGACCTGGCGGCCTTCTATCTGGAGTTCACGGTCGAGGAGTCCTGCGGCAAGTGCGCCCCCTGCCGGATCGGCGGCACCCAGATGCTGGCGGTCCTGCGCCGCTTCCAGGCCCGTACGGCCAGCGCTGACGACTTGGTTTTGCTGCGTCGCTTGGCCCGGGCGATGCAGCAGGCCTCGCTATGCGGCCTCGGCCAGACCGCCCCCAACCCGGTTCTGAGCACCCTGACCTATTTCGAGGAGGCCTACCACAAGGCCATGGCCAAAACCAGCGAGAGCTGAGCCGAGAACCCCCCATCCGCGTCCCTGATCGCATCTGCGAGAGCCACCATGCCGACCGTGTACATCAATCAACAATCCGTGACCGTCGAGCCGGGCACCACCATCCTTGAGGCGGCGCGCTCGGCCGAAATCCGCATCCCCACCCTATGCCACCATCCCGACCTGCCGCCGACCGCCGCCTGCGGCATCTGCGTGGTACGGATTGAAGGCGCCGGGCGGATGCTGCGGGCCTGCGCCACCCCGGTGCGCGATGGTATGCGGGTCATCACCCATGATCCCGACATCGTCCAGGTCCGGCGGACAGTGCTGGAGGCCATCCTCAGCAATCATCCCAACGAATGCCTGACCTGTCGCCGCAACGGCACCTGCGAACTGCAAAAACTGGCGGCCGACTTCGGCATTGATCGTGAAACCCTGCCGTCGCTGGTGCAGTCTCAGTCCAAGGACATCTCGACCGGGTCCA
>SLQH01000287.1 GCA_007131555.1 Planctomycetota bacterium
CGCCAGAAGAGGACGATCAGCAGTCAGATGAGACACAACCTTCGTCTGAACAGGACGCCCCGACACCAAGCGATCAACCGGCCATCCCGGAGGACGACATCCGACGCGAACTGGAACGGGCCCTGCGTCAGCATGGCCGCTGAGGCGTCCATCCTTCAATCGTTGATAAGGCAAGAATCAGGGCTGTTGTAACAAGCGGGCCAGGAGATCCTCGGCAGCCGCCACTTCGGCCTTGCGTCGACTGGGACCCTCACCCATCCCCTGTTGATCGCCAACCGTCACGACACAGGTGAACAGGGGAGCATGATCGCTGCCGCCACTACGCTGCGTGGTGTAGACGGGCAGTGAGCCGGTCTTGGCCAACGACCATTCCTGGACACGATTCTTGCTGTCCACCACGTTGTCATCCAGATCACAGGCCACCAGGGCATCCTTGAGCAGGGCCTTGACTGCCGTCACAGCTGCTGGCCAACCGCCATCCACAAAGACCGCCCCCAAGAGACCCTCAGCCAGGTTGGCCAAGACTGATTCCGGCCATGGTCGCGGCAGGTTGCTGCCCACCTCAGCACAATCGCTCAAGCCGCTATGGCGCATGGCCTGGGCCAGAGAACGACGACTGACCAAACGCGCCCGCAACCGGGTCAACGCTCCCTCAGTGGCACCGGGAAAGCGCTCATACAACAACCAGCCGACCACCCCCCCCAAGACGGCATCGCCCAGGAACTCCAGGCGTTCATTGCTCTCCTGGGCGCGCTCCGACGCTGACAATCGGGGGTCGCAGCTGCTGGCATGACGCAAAGCATGCTGCAGACGCTCCGCGCTCACGCAGCCGACACCGAGGACCTCAGCAATCCGGGCAAAACGATGTTCAGGGCTTGACTCCATATGTTTTTACGCCTTAGGAGCCTGTAAGGAATAGACTGACACGTCGCCTGGCTTGGCCTTTTCGGCCCCTATCCGGCAAAAATCCTCACCATAGCTACGGCTATGGCTGCGGTTTTCGACGAAATCGGGACTCGAAAATGCACTACGCCATACTCGGTCGCTATCCCTTACAGACTCCTAGACATGAAACAACGACCGGCAGGTGATTTCTTGGACACATCTGCGCCGTAGCCACCACATCGGCAGACACCGACGATGAACGACAAGACGCCATGAAGAGACAAGTGGCCTCAGGTCCCCCCTTCGTCCTCTTCCGTGACCTTGTCCGGATCGGGAGGCAGGGTTTCGATCAAGCTGGCAGCCCGCTCGGCGAAGGCTCCGGCTGCCGCATTGCCAGCCACGGCGGCAAGGTACTCGCGAGCCAGGCCAGCCTTGAGGCGGGCAAATTCCGCCTGGTTGTCTCCGGCTGATGGATCATCAAGGACCTGTTGGGCCGTTTCCCACTTCAGACGCCCTATCCAATAATGAGCCTTGGCGCGTTGTTCTGCACCGCCATAGGGCAAGGCGTCCAGCTTCAAGAGCTCAAACAGGGCCGCTTCCCTCTCATCATTGTCATTGGCCAAGCAGATCCCCAAACCCAATGACACCTGGACCATGAGGCCGCTATCTCCGCGAATCTCATTGAGCAGGCGGCGATAGACCAGGGCCGCAGCGCCATATTCTCCCTGGCGACGCAGCAAGCCCGCCCAATACAGGTTCCAATGGAAATATGGAGGACTTTCGTTTTCAAACGAATACGGAGACGAGGTCTGCAAGCCGGCCCGGCCTTCATGTTCGCGAGCCCGACCCATGATGCCTTGTTCACCGAATATGGCCGCCCGGACCGCCTCAGCTCGGGCCAGGGCCCGACGCTCGCGATGGTTCTGCTCATAATAGGTATTGATCAGGGCGACAACGGCCTCGGCCTCATCAAACTTCTGGGCACGTGCCAGATTGATGCCCTGACGATAGAGAGCGTCAAGGTACATGCGATCATCCGGAAACTCGCTGACCAACAGGCCGAACATCTCCGCTGCCTGCTGATACTCACCAGCCTGCTCCCAGGCATCGCCGCTATTGAAATAGCCATAGGTCTTGTGCCACCGGTGATCGCCGGTCGAAGCCATGTCAGCGAAACGAGCCGCAGCAAGGGCATACTGGCCAGCACTCATCATGGATCGACCGGAGGACCACTGCCCATCCTGGGTCATGCCGTAATACACGATCCGCACCACATTGGCAGTACGCACACGTTGTTCTTCACGTTGAGCGGCAAAGGTCCGAAAATAGATCCATTCACGCTCTTCTCGCGTCACAATGCCTCGACGTCGCTCGCCATTGCGTTGATGAATGACGTCATGTCGCATGCTGGCAGACTGAGCCATCAGGACAGATGGGATCAGCACGCAGCACAAGGCGGTGAATACAGCAATATGTCTGAACATGATCATCATCCTCATCATGGCAGGTGAAATCGAGCCTTGAGCACCATCACAAACGATTGATGTAGTCCCGATAGGACTGCTTGTCTTCCAGGCTCATATCAGCGGCGTTCTCAATTGATTCAGCATAGATCTGGTTGGCCAAGCGACGCGCTTGGGTACGCACTGTGCTGCCACGGACGATAGCCGCCATGATCGCATGATCGAAGGCTGCCAGATGAGCACCAGCGGCGGCCTTCAATTCAGCGGCCCGGAACAGGGCCTGACTACGAGCACTGCCTGGAATGGCGCGAAAGCGCAAGCCCATGTAGGTAGCAAGAGCCTGGTCATTCTGGCCAGCCTGACGCTGGACATCGCCCAGGGAGAGGCCGATCGTGGCATACAATTCCGGGTCGATCGTCTCATTGCCGGCGAAGGCCTCAAATGACTGGGTGAACGACTGGACTGCAGAGGCCCAGTCCTGATTGTTTTGGGCCAACAGACCCTGTCCATAATGACCCTTTATACGAGCCTCCTGGCCGTAGGACGCATGTTGACGGCCAAACTCATCAGCGCGTGACAGCAACTCTGCGAAGGCCTGGCCGGCATCTGCCAGACGGCGAGCCCGCACCAAGGTGTGGCCCTTGACATCAAGGCTCTCAACCACCCTGGCATGACGAGGGAATCGTGCCCGCATCTGATCCAGCACCGCAATGGCTTGATCCCACTGCTCCAGTTCAGCATAGGCATGGGCGGCCCCAAACAGCGATTCAACCACGACAAACTCGGTATCACCATGCTCAAGGGCCTGCTGAAAGGCTGCCGCTGCCTGCTCCCAGCTTCCCCGCTCACGCTGGCCCATGGCCGTAAAGAAGGACTGAACTCGGACATGGCTGGTATCATAATCAATCCGGGCGATATCCTGACGACGCATGCGGGTACGCTGCCGGCCATCCTCATCAGTGCTGTAGTGGACCACCTCCATGGTGTCCTGGATGACATAGACGCCACGCAAGGCCGCACCGTTGATGCGGATGATATCAGCCCTGGCAGGACGGAATTCGCTGGCCGCAAGCCCCCCTGCCCAGAGGGATACGATCAACACCGCCGTGATTGATGTGATGAAACCACGCATGACCCGACTCCTTCAATGAACACTCGCACACATGGGGCATGAACCCCAGGGTCCCTGCCGACACAAGAACCCATCCCAGATCCCGGCCACTCCAACGTCCATGAGCGGCCACCTATCATCAGTCGTCGCGCTGGATATATTCCATTCTATGCACATCCTTGATGACCTCTGGATTCTCCACATCTGCTACTTCTTCGACGTTGATGCGCATGGGGGGCAACACCCCCGCCTGACGGACCTGATCATAATCGAACAAGCCAAGATAGCGTTTCATCAGAGCCACGGCCCTACGCGACACCCGGAAGGTCTGACGATGATCCGGCATCTCCTTGACCAGCAAGCCTTCGCCCTCCAACAAGGCCCCGATCGGGAAATCGTTGGTCACCAGCCTATACAGATCCTCAACCGGATTGACATTGCGGACATTGTTGTTGCGCAAGGTGCGGATGATGGGCGTGAAATCGCCCAACATGGCCGACAACTCAAAGGCTTGGATGTAGACCGTCCAGTAGTCATAATCACGACGGGTGCCCATCATGTTGCGCAAGCGCGCTGCCTGACGCCGAGCCTGCGTCAATTCCTCTTCAGTCGGAGCCTCTGAGTTGAGCGTCCCCTCAATGACCATCGCCATGTATTGCGGATCCAGGGGGTCGTACTCGATCAGGATGCGGGCCTGGGTCACGGCGCTATCGATACGGCCATCGTCATAATAGGCTTCCATCAACATGGTATCGACCGAGATCAGATTGGCGAGTCGTTCGACCATGGTCTTGAAGCCAGGGAGCGCTTCCTGGAGGGCAGCATAGGTCTGGCGATCGATGCCGGTACGTTCACGCTCCAAGGCCGCTTCGAATTCAACGATACGTCGATGAGCGCGGGCGAAATTGACCCGTTCTTCATCAAGATCAGCAGGATTGTCAGAGAGCATGTAGCGCTCCATGAAGCCATCACGGACCATCAAAAGATCAGGAATACTGCCCTTGTCCTCACGGTCCCAGAATGGCCGCAAACGAGCCCGATCGGGAACCAGACGACGGATGGCCTCAATGGAACGAGCCGGATCGCGGCGGAACTCCTGAATGGCTGGATCCCGCAACAAGGACGCCCTGAAGTACTCGAACATGGGAATGGCTTCGACACGACGGTTGAGGTTCCAGAGCGCAAGCCCGACCGCGAGATTGGTCTGGGGATTCTCGGTTGGACCACACAAGGGCGCGTAGAGATCGGCATAATGCCCGAGTCCCACTTGTTGCAGATACCGTACCAGCGTCCGGGTGGCAGCGGCCGTCATCAGATCGGCGGGATTGACCCGACCGGTATCATCCTGGGCCAGCTGCATCACCAGATCACGATCCAAGGCCACCAATCGCTCAGTCAATTGCCCCGCATCCAGGGCTGCCAGATCATCATCAGACAACTGCAGCATCAAGGCAATCCATGGCGAACCCAAGCCTTCCAGCACCTCATCTGGCATGACCCCGGCACGTTCCATGTTGGTGATGAAGACCCGTTCCATAGCAGTGGCGATCATATTGAAGGACACCGCCAGCAGTCGACGGGATGATACAGCACGACTGGCCAAGACCGGAAAGGCATGCACCTGGCGGTTGAATACCAGGCGGCCATGGAGCAGATACGGCCACAGTTCAGCGGTTTCACGGGCATAAGCATCCAAGGCCTCAGCCAGAGCCCGCCGTTGGTCTGCGGCCTGACCAGCACTGGCCAAGCGTTCGTTGAGGCGCGCCCGACTGGCTCTGGTCAGTTGATAGACCGCATAGGACATGCGGTGCAGGAGGTCATTGATGACGGCTTCGTCACGGGGAGCCTTCTCCCAATAATCGGCATCAAGCAGATTGAGCACCCCCATGTAGTCGCCGGCCCGCAACATGGGGGTGACCTGGATGGTGATCTCAAAGTTCTGCAGGCAACGGATCTGGCTCTCCAGTTCCGGCCGGTCGCCGAACTGCCTGACATTGGTCTGGATGCGCTGCACCACATCATCGATGCGCTCACGCACTGCCCGCTGCTCGTCTTCAGATGCGTCCCTGTCAAACAACTCCATCGACAACAGATACCAGGCCTGGGCCTCAAAGCGCAAAGCCGTCAACATGCTGGTGAGGGCCTCCAGCATGGCGGCAGGCTCTCCCCGCCGATGCGCATTCCTGGCGTTGTTGCGCATGTCATCGAAGACCTGACGGGCCGCCTCAGCGGCAGCACGGTATTCACCCTGATTCAACAGGTTGGCGACATTAAGGAACTCACCGGAGTCGCGATAGCGCACCGGATCATAGGCCTGCAAATAATCGAGCGCCTGACGCTGGGCATGGGGGAAGGCCGCTGATGACGCCCGGCTGCTCAGACCATCGGAGAAGGACAGGGCATCGCTGGCCAAGCGCCGCACCAGGGCCCCGGACTCACTGAGGTTGCCTCGACGGTCAAACCACGGATTACGTCGCGGATCGGGCTCTTCTCCCCATAGCTCGGGCTGAAAACGACTCAGCCCCTCAAGGGCCACAATGGTGGAATGATAGCGCCAGCCCAACTGATGCAGGGTGAAGGCATAGGTATGATAGAGTTGCGGAGCCAATTCGATAAAACGAGGATCATTGGCCTCAGGCAGACCGAGAATGCCAGAGCGCAATTGTGCTGCGGCATTGACCCGGAAACGACGAATCTGGTCCTGCTCCACTGCCGCTCGAGCTTCGCTCAAGAAGGCCCGAGCGGTGATCAAAGCCGCCTCCGGATCAACCGGGCGGGGAGGTGCAAACCAGGGCGAGGCCTGGGCGCTTTCAACCGATGCATACCAGCCGATCCAACCACGAGCATTGCCCTGGAAGAAGTTGCCCCGACTCTGGACCGCAGCCAACACACCGTCCCGCATGGCTCCATCACCCTGGGCATGATGCAACTGTGACGCCAACAGATGGAGATGGCCGACCCATTGATTGACGATGCGGTCCTGATGATCAAGCCCCCAGCGCCGTTCCTGGAGCCATTTCTGACAGGCTGCCCACATTTCGAGACCTTGACGGACGGCTTCTGAACCACCCATGGCCAGATGCCAGTACAGAGCATCCGACCACACCTCAAGTTGGAGACGCCCGATCGGTTCATGGGTCTCACGAGGGAAGTTGGTCAGATCAAGATTGACGATCTGTTCGAACACATTGCGGACATCACTGTATTGGTGCCCCCTGATCTCAGGCAAAGGCCCACTGTTGAGACGCACGACCTCACTGCGCAACACGGCCAGGCCGTGCTTGAGAGGAGGAAAATAATCCGCGTAGTTCCACTCCCAATCCGCCAGGATGGCAGCCACCGTCATCTGGTTGGTCCCGCCACCAAGACCCTGCGGAACCCCGTATTGCCTGGTCAGAGTACCATGCAGCCAGCGATTGATGGCCCCCTTGAATTCCTCATCAAGACCAAAATAGTGACCACGGATCATGGCGATGCGCAAGGTGCGGTAGGCCCTACTCAAGGAGCGCACATATTCCTCGCGCAGATTGGTCGCCTTCTGGATGATGGCCCAATATGCCCGACCTTCAGGGGTCTGCGGGTCATCGCTCTCCATTTCCCAGGTCCGGTGCACTTCCGACTCGTAATCGATGACCGCCTGGATCTGCTCAGCGAGGGTCGTTTCGGTGATCTGCATCAGACGCTGCACCAGACCGCGCAGATTGGCAATCCGGGCCTCGCTGGGAAGAACGATCGGGGGCGGCCCATCTGGTGACAGGATCTCATTGATCTGGGCGGTCAGGGTAAGGATCTGACCAAAACCACCGGGATTGACATCGTCATCAACCATGCTCGGCAGATCACGTCCCTCAAGAGAAGCGGCCAGTTCCTTGGCCCGGGCCTCCGCCTGACGAGCGGCGTCCCCGGTACGTGACAGGGAGAACTGTTGCTGGTAGAGGAACTCCAGGGCTATCTTGTAGACATCATCATCAGGATAGCCAGCCCGATCGAACTCATCAATGATCCGACGCGCGACATGAAGATAGTTGCCGTTGACCAGGTCACGGGCCATCATGTAGTGCTGATCGCGTTCGGCGCTGCGGTCAACCGCCGCCAAGGCCATGGTCAGGGAGAGCAGTGCAAGTACCAGGACAACGCGCATGACGACACCTCCAACCACAGGGATCCAGAAGACTAACGCAGCCCGATAGACCCTGGTTCAATCGTCTGACAACCCACTTTCGCATGGGCTAAAGGATCCTAACAAGCCCCTCTGCGGTCCCCAAGCACCGACACCGCCGATCTCAACGGCGGTGTCACATACCCAGCCCCAGAACACATGCGAAACCCCGCAGCAGCAGCCCATATGCCAAGCGCCAACGTCGTGCTGCCGCACACGAGGAGGAGGCAACGACGAAGACGGGGTGCTCCTGCGGTGTGCGCCTCAGAAGCGCCAGCCAAGGCTCAGATGGAGGGCGGGGTGGTCCTGGTGCAGGGTCCACTTCTGGTAGCCGCCCCCCTCGCGCTCCATGAAATGGGAGCCCCGGCGGGCGGTCCAGGACAGGCCGGCGGCGAGATCGATGTGATCCAGGTTCCAGCCGACATGCAGCTGGGCACCGTAATCGAGCAGATAGTTGTCATCCGAGGTCTTGCGCAGACCCGGTGCGTCGACATCCATGTAACCAACGCCACCGCCGATATAGGGCACCAGCTGGACCCGGGTCCGATCGCTGATCTCGTAACTGAAGCCCATGTAATAGCGGGCCGAAAGCCCCCAGTAGAGGACGTCATGGGAACCGGCGCGGGTGCTGCCTTCAGCATAGGTATTGGTCAGTCCGGCGCCCCAGACCAGGCGCAGACGGGTGGCATCGGAGATGTGCTGGCGGAACTGGTAGACGATGTCGGCGGTGACCTGATAGTCGGTATCCGAGCCCCGCGTCAGCAGGACGCTGGTGACCGGCATGCTCAGATCAAGACGCAGGGTGGCCGGATTGCCGCGGTTGTGGTCGCGCACCCGTTCAACACCCGGCACCAGGGCCGTCGCCACCAGCAGCAGCAGCAGCAGCATGACCATCCGCATCATCATGACCGCCCGAACCTCCCTGTGACCCGGTCAACGGACCACGGTCACGATCCTGGGCCTGGCTGACGCCTCTCAAGCAGCAAGGAAGCACTGGCGCCCAGCCCCGGTTACACACCGCAGGCCGTCAGATGGCCGGGCCCTACGCCTCAGCCGCATCACCAGGGCGCTGAGCCAGAAAATCGCGCAGCAGCAGGTCTTCCTGCAGCAGATGCTCGATGATCCAACGCTCCAGCATCTCATGGATCTTCTGGGCCACCTCACAGGACGATCGGTCCTCGTCAAGGCTGGCGGACAGATCGGCCAGGATCCGGGCATGGGCCTGGCGCTGGGCCTCCACCCGAGGATAGGCCCACTGCTCCATCAGGCCCTCTTCGGTGGCGAAATGATGACGGGTATAGCGAATCAGGTGCAATAGCGCAGCGCTGAAGGCCTCGCAGTCTTCAACCGGATCATCAATGCGCAGCAACTGGTTGGCGACCTCAATCCATTCCTGATGCTGACTGTCGATGGCCTCATGACCGATGGTCAAGTGGTCGCTGAAGGTGATGGATCGGATCATGATGACTCCAACGTGAAAAGATCACCATAGCCCGATCATTCACCGCGCAACGGCGAAGCCGGCACCACCACCATCCAAGGGATAGCGGCAGGCCCCGACCTGGACGCCAGCAGCGCTGGCCCCCAGATCCGGAGGTCCGCCATCACCGAGGGCCAGGACATCGACCGCCGTGGCCCCGCAATCGGCCCGCAGATGTCGCCAGGACCACCCGGCCGCCGGTCTGGTGATAGTCATGTCAAGAGGCGTGGGGGCAGCGCTGAGCAACAGCACGGCCGGGGCCACCCGGCCCGACAGGTCGATCAGCAGGGATCGATCCGCCCCGCCATCGTGCCAGGCGATGGCACAGACGGCATCCCCCAGGCGCTGCCAGGCCGTGACCCGAGGGGCGGTCATGGGCAGGGCGATGTCACAGTCCAGACCGCGTCCCCACAGGCGCAGGGGCGCCGTGCCCTGGCTGTAGCGGTAATAGCCGCGTGGTCCGCAGCCCAGGGCCAGGGAGATGATGATGTCGTCGCTATCCTGCCAGCGCTCACGCACCAGCAGATGGCCGTGGACGGTGTCGACCAGGATCTGCGGACAACGGTCCTGGGGATTGACCGTTTCCTGGTCCAACGGCCAGTTGATCAGGGCATACAGGGCCCGGTGAGGGTAGGTCATGATGTCATGGCTGTCGGCACCGGGCTCCAACCAGCCGGACTTGGCGGGCTCATGCTGGCGGCCCGCCAGGCACTGACGCCAGGTCCACAGCAGGGCCGGCACCAGATCGGCTTCAATGGCCCCGAAACCGGTGGCGAAGTCGCCACCGTGCGACAGGCCCCAGGCATCGAAGCGGTCATCGCCGTAGACCCCATGATGCGGGAAGGCCGGACGGTCATCGCGGATCGTCAGCAGATGGATCCAGCGGCGGGTGATGGCCGTGGCCGGGGAATCAGGCAGCAGATAGTCACGGCCAGCGGCGCAGCGCATGGCCTGCAAGAGGCCGACAAACCCGCTGTTGGCCGACAGCCGCGAGGGATGATGGCCCTCGGCAAAGCCCCCCTGATCGCCAAAGCCGTAGCTGAGATTGCGGACGACGCCGAGATGGGCGGCCGCCAACCACCGTTGTACGGCCCGGTCATCCACGCCAGGATCATGGCGCAGGGCCAGCGCCACCATCCCCTGGCCACCGATATAGGCCCCGTAATGATTGCTGCCCGGCGGATAACGGTTGGCCGACAGCATGCCATCAAGGGTGAAGCGACCGTCACCGCTGGGATCATAGTCGATCAGCCGCCGCACCACCTCGGCCCGGAAATCGGCATCCCAGGCCTCGTAGCACAGGTCATAGGCCAGGGCCATCCCCTCCAACACCGGCCCCAGGCGCAGGCCCTCGGCGCGCCAGCCGTAGCGTTCATCGCGGTCCATCTGACCGCTCCACAGCAGTTCCAGGGCCTGACGGGCGAGCGCGGCATAGCGGGCCTCGCCGGTCGCCAGATAGAGGGTGGCAAAGCCGCAGGGATGCCAGGCGGTGAAGGCCCCGACCGGCAGCTCGGCCGGCCCCTTGGCATGCTTGCCGACATGAGGATGCGGATTCAGGCAGGTGGTCAGGGCCTCGCCCCCCTCACCCAGCAGCAGGCGCAAACGGGCCAGCATGGCCTGACCCTCGGGCTGGGCGGCCCGGGCGCGCAGGGCCGGAATGTCAGCCCGGCGCAACAGCAGACGGGGATGTTCTCCCGCCACCGGGGCCTGCCAGCCGACGATCGGCCGGAACCACTGCTCCTCGGCCGGGGCTGTGCGCCAGATGCCACGCGGCTGCCGCGCCCCCAGCCGTCCCCAGCCGCCGCCCTGAGCCACGGGGCGACCGGCGGCGGCGACCTGCCACGAGGCCACCGCCTGATCCTCCACCAGCATCAG
>SLQH01000227.1 GCA_007131555.1 Planctomycetota bacterium
CAACATCCCGAATCCCCTGGGTGCCCTTTACCGGGGTCCATGCCGGATCGCTGATCGGGGTGCCGGCCGATGCGTATCTGCGCAGTGCCGACCATATCGTGGCCGGCCTTGAGGAGGCCCGGCGACGCTATCGCCCTGACGGTCTGCCGGTGGTTTTCGATCTCCAGTTGGAGGCCGAGGTCCTGGGCTGCCAGCTGCACTGGTCGGCCGAGGGGCCCCCGGCAGTCTGTTCCCATCCTCTGGCCGACGGTCTGACCCTGGCCGACCTGCCGGCCTGGTCCAATACCGCCGGGCGGGTTCCGGTGGTCCTGGAGGCCACCCGGCGCATGGCGGCCAGCTGTGGCGATGATATCGCGCTCTACGGTCTGGTCTGTGGCCCCTTCACCCTGGCCATGCATCTGTGGGGCAACGACATCTTCCTGGCCATGTTCGATGATCCCGAGGCCGTACTGCGGGTGGTGGACCATGCCGCCGCCGTGGCCGAGGCCTTCGCCACCGATCTGATCGCGGCGGGCTGTGACGTCATCGCCGTGGTCGATCCGATGATCAGCCAGATCGCCCCCGATGCCGTGGCGACCTTCTTCCGTCCGGCCGCCGACCACCTGTTTGCCGCCATCCGTCGGCAGGGGGCCTTGAGTGCCCTGTTCGTGTGCGGCAACGCCACCCCCAACCTGGAGGTCATGGCGGGCTGTGCCTGCGACAGCATCGCGGTCGACGAGAATGTCGATCTGGCCCAACTGCGCCAGATCGCCAGCGCCCAGGGCAAGAGCTTCGGCGGCAACCTCAAGCTGACCGTGGCCCTGCTGATGGGCGATGCCGCCACCTGTCGCCATGACGCCCTGCGTTGCTTCGATGCCGGCGGTGACACCGGTTTCGTCCTGTCGCCGGGCTGCGACCTGCCCTACGGCGTGCCGCCGGCCAATCTTGAGGCGGTGGCCGAGCTGGTCCACGATCCCTATCGCCGCGAGGTCGCCCGGGCGGCGGTGGTGGCGGCCGGCGACGACTATCAGGACATCAGCCTGCCAGACTACGCTGCCAGCGACCAGGTCATCGTCGACATCATCACCCTTGATTCGGCCACCTGCCCACCCTGTCAGTACATGGTCGAGGCCGTCGCCACCGCCGCCGCCCGCCTCGATGGCCGGGTCCGGTGGCAGGAGCACAAGGTCACTGGTCGCCAGGGTCTGGGCATGATGACCCATCTGAAGGTCGGCAACATCCCCACCATCTGCATCGACGGCAGCCCCCGTTTCATCTCCCAGATCCCCGACCAGGAGGCCCTGGTCGACGCCTTGCGTCAGGCGGTCGCCTGCCATTGAGCGGTTTTTCTGTACGCCAGCCATCCCCATTGCCCAGGAGCATCCTCATGACCACCCTCAGCGAACTCACCCAGGCCATCAAGAAGGGTGACCGGACCACGGCCGTGGCCGGTACCACCGAACAGTTGGCGGCCGGCACCGGCGCCCAGGAGATCCTCGACGCCCTGCTGGCCGGCATGGATGACGTCGGCCAGCGGTTCAAGAGCGGTCAGGCCTTCGTTCCCGAGGTGCTGATCGCCGCCCGGGCGATGAAGGAGGCCATGGTCGCCCTGGAGCCGGCCCTGGTCGACGCCGGCATCAAGCCCAAGGCCACGGCGGTCATCGGCACCGTGCAGGGCGACCTGCATGACATCGGCAAGAACCTGGTGGCGATGATGCTCAAGGGCGCCAACTTCGCCGTGGTCGATCTTGGCACCAACGTGGCGCCGGATCGCTTCGTTGCCGCCGCCCAGGAGCATCAGGCTTCGCTGGTCCTGCTCTCGGCCCTGCTGACCACCACCATGCCGGCCATGAAGGATGCCTTGCAGGCGGTGCGGACTGCTGGCCTACCAGCCAAAGTGATGGTTGGCGGCGCTCCTGTGACCCAGGACTATGCCGACGAGATCGGTGCTGATGGTTATTCAGCCGACGCCGCCAGCGCCGTCGACAAGGCCCGGGAGTTGTGCGGTATCGCCTGATGGCAACCGTTCGACCTGCCCGTTGGGATGTTTGTTTTTCTCACGGAGACACAAAGACACAGAAAAGCAGGTACACCATCACATTCCCATAGCTTTCGGTTGGTTTTCTCTTCGTGCCCTTGTGTCTCTGTGAGAGAATAGGCTGACGATCCAAAGATTTCCAACGGGTGAGGCGAACGGTTACCGCCATCAGACCATGGCCTATGTTCTTCTGTACAGTGGTTCCTTAGGGCAATTCCATTGTCCTGGGACCGCCGGTTTCCAACCGGCCTCAGAGAATGGACCTCGTGAACGAAGCTTATGGCATGATCTTTCGCCCCTTCAGGGCTCAGAGAAGGTATGGGTCCTTTACCCAGGGCCAGGGCGTTGCCCTGGGTACGATGATAGATTCGTATTTCCGTCCTGAAGGGGCGGAACCTGCGTCTCCAAAGTGGTTCCATAGAACAGTCCAGGCTCGATAGCCCTACGTCAGTCCAGGAGGTCGGTGTGCATGGATGACAACCTGCCGGTGAATCATGTGATCGCCTGTGCCGTGTTGGAGGACGAGGTGGCGGCGGCCCTGGCGGCCTGCCACAGCACGGCCGTCCTGCATCTGGTCGAGCAGGGCCTGCACAATGAACCGGAGCGTCTGCGAGCGCAATTGCAGGACCGGATCGATGCCGTGGAGGCCGCAGCTGGTCCGGCGGGGATCATCGCCCTGGCCTATGGCCTGTGCAGTCGGGGCTGTGCCGGTCTGGGGGCTCGGCGGTCGGCGCTGCTCATCCCCCGGGCCCATGACTGCCTGACCATCCTGTTGGGCAGCCGCGAACGCTATGATCGCTATCAGCAGGATCATCCCGGCACCTATTGGTATTCACCGGGTTGGAACCGTCATGGGGCACCGCCCAGCGCCGCCCTGATGGCCAGCAAACGGGCCACCTATGCTGCCAGCTATGGCGAGGACCAGGCCGATTATCTGATGGACTGCCTGGAACACTGGGTCCATGACTATCGCCGGGCCGCCTATGTCCATCAGGGCACCCACGACATCAGCGCCGATGAGGCCTTCACCCGGTCTGCGGCCGCCCATTTCGGCTGGGAGTATGCGTGTGAACAGGGCGATCCGGCCCTGCTGCGCGACCTGGTGGCCGGCCGTCATGATCCCCAACGGTTCTGCCTGATCCCGCCAGGATGGGTCAGCGCCCACGATGACGCCCAGATCCTGATCGCGGTCCCCGGCACTGGGGGTGTCCAGTGATGTCCCTGTCGGTCCACTGTCCCGATGGTCGTGTGGTGCAGTTGCCCAGCGATCCGTCCCGGTCCCTGGCGGCAGTGCTGGAACAAGGCGGCCTGCATCTCGACCGGCGTTGTGGTGACAAGGGGCGCTGCGGCAGCTGTCGGGTCGAGATCCTTGAGGGGGAGGTCACCTGCCGTGATGACGGTCGTCGGGTGATGGCCCCGGCCCTGGTCAGCGCCTGTCGTCACGCAGCGGTGGGCGGCTCGCTGCGTCTGGCCATCCCGGCCCGCTCGCTGCTGACCGGCCAGGCGACCATGGTCGACCTCATGCCCCTGGCACCACCAGCGGCCCCGGCCCAACCTCTAGCCGACGGTGGCCTGGGCCTGGCGGTCGATATCGGGACCACCACCGTGGTCGTGGCCCTGGTCGATGTCGGGCAGGGTCTGGTCCTTGATGGCCATGGGGCCTTCAACGCCCAGTTGCGTCTGGGTGATGACGTGATCGCCCGCATCCAGCGCTGCCGGGCCGATGCGAGCCAGGTGGCGGCCCTGCAGCAGGCGGTGGTTGAGGACAGCCTGGCCGGTCTGGTGGCCCGTCTGGCCCCGGAACTGCGGGCCCGCATCACCAGCGTGACCATGGTCGGCAACACCACCATGCTGCATCTGCTGCTGGGCGTTGATCCGTCACCCTTGGGGGTGGTGCCCTTCACGCCGGTCTTCCTCGATCATCGTCGCGCCGATGATCTGGCCCCGGCCATCGGCCTGGCCAGCGGGACGCCGGTCCATGTCCTGCCGGGGGCCTCGGCCTATATCGGGGCCGATGTCCTGGCCGGGGTGGTGGCCTGCGGTCTGGACCTGCCGGCCTCCGGCGCCCGCCTGCTGATCGATGTCGGCACCAATGGCGAGATGGTCCTGGCCTGTGACGGCCGCCTGACAGCCTGCGCCACGGCTGCCGGCCCGGCCTTCGAGGGTTGTGGTCTGTCCTGTGGCAGTCGGGCCCAGGCCGGGGCGGTGGGCCATATCAGCTGGGATGCCGCGGCCGGCAGTCTGGAGGCCAGCATCCTGCCGGGTGCGGCGGCCTGTGGCCTGTGCGGTAGCGCCTACGTCGATCTGCTGGCGGTCGGGCGGGCGATCGGGGCCATCAGCAGCGTCGGTCGTCTGGACCCTGAGCATCCGGCCGTGGTCCAGGTCGATGGTCGGGCCCGGCTGCCGGTGGTGGCTGATCTGTTCTGTGACGAGGCCGACATCGCCCGTCTGCTGACCGCCAAGGCGGCCATCGCCGCCGGGGTCGACTGTCTGCTGGAGGACGCCGGCCTGGCCGCCACGGACCTTGACGAGGTCCTCATCGCCGGCGGTTTCGGGCGCCATCTGGCCATCGACCATGCCCTGGCCATCGGCCTGGTGCCGGCGGTCGATCCCCAGCGGGTGACGGTGATCGGCAACAGCGCCTTGAGCGGGGCGGCGGTGGCCTTGGGCGATGACCGCCTGCCATGCCGGATGGCGGCCTGCGCCCAGGCCATGCGCATCATCGAACTCAACGGCCTGCCAGCCTTCGAGATGGCCTACATCGAACGGATGCAGTTGTAGCAGACAGCCGACCGCTCCGACGGCGTGCCCCAGGCTCTCCATGCCATGGCAGCATAGCCTCTTCAGGCATTGGCAGCAGTAGCCGACCGGACCACGCGGGACAGGTCGCGCGTGGTCCGTGGCCGACTGGGTTCAGGAGGTTTTCGAGGCGCTTGAGGACGGGTTGTCGGCGGCACCATCGGCACTGACATCTGCCTCCTGCATCTTGCCTAGATAGCCGGGCAGGTCGATGCCGGCCATGCCGGCCAGATCATGGAGGGGAGGGAGGCTACGCACCATGCCGGACAGGAAGTTGGCGGTACTGCCCTTGCCATCGGCAGCGGTGGAGCCGCCGTCCCAGACCGTGATCTTGTCGATCTTGAGATTGCTGATGGCTTCGACCTGCTTGGCGACGATCTCTTCGATCTTTTCGACCAGCAACAAGGTGGCAGCATCACGCGGGTTGCCGCCGCAGCTCTCGACCAGACGCTGGTAGCCATCGGCCTTGGCGGCCAGCACGCTGCGCACGCCTTCGGCTTCAGCCTGGTATTTCAGGAGGATGGCATCGGCCTCGCCCTTGGCTTCCAGGCGATTGCGTTCGGCCTCGGCGGCAGCGGCGATTTCGATCTTGCGCCGGTCGATCTCACGTTGCGAGATCTCCTTGGCGTTGAGGCGTTCGATTTCGGCCTGATACTGGGCCTTTTCGATTTCGACCTGGGCTTCACGCTTGGCAACCTCGCTGCGCTGCCAAGCTTCAGCCTGCTTGATGCCCAGTTCGGCGTTGGCGTTGGCGATGTCAGCCTTGGCGGTGTTCTCACCGGTGATGGCCTCGGCTTCCTGGCCCTGGACATAGATACGACGGTTGGCTTCAGCGTGCTTCTGGCCCTTTTCGGCCTCGGCCTGGTTCTCTGAGACCCGAATGACCATTTCGCGATTGGCGTTGGCTTCACCGATGGCGCCCAGTTTTTCTTGTTCAGCCACGTCAACCTTGGCCCGGTTGACAGCCTCTGAGGCGGCCTTCTTGCCGATTGAGCGGATGTAGTCCGACTCATCGGTGATGTCGGTGATGTTGACGTTGATCAGATACAGGCCGATCTTGTTGAGTTCCGGCTCGACATTCTTGCGAATCGACTCAAGAAAACTCTCGCGGTCCTGATTGATCTGCTCGATGGTTAGAGAGGCCACGGTCAGACGCAGTTGACCGAAGATAATCTCACGGGCCATGCCTTCGATCTCGCGTGGGCTCAGGCCCAGGAGACGCTCGGCAGCGTTGTTCATGATCGAAGGGATGGTGCTGATGCCGACGGTGAAGGTACTGGGGACATCAATACGGATGTTTTGCAGACTCAGGGCGTTGGTCAGCGGAATGCTCATGGTCATCGGCGTGAGGCTGAGATAGGCATAATGCTGGATCAGCGGCATCACCAGGGCGCCACCGCCATGGATACAGCGCGATGCCTGTCCGGCTCCAACCTTGCCGTAGATGACCAGGATGCGGTCTGACGGACAGCGTTTGTAGCGGGTGGCCATATAGATCATGGCTGAAACGAACAGCAGGATCAAGGCAGTGATGATGAGTTCCATGAAAGAGTTTCTCCGTTGTGCGGGGTGAATGAAGATCAGATTTGCGAGACGACCATCGCGCCACCGCGCCGGCCGGTGATGGAAATTGCCGTGCCGGTTGGCAGCGGAGTATCGCCATCAATAACCGCATCCAGCTCGATGAGACGGCCCTGCAGTTCGACCTGGATGCGACCGCTGCCGCCGACAGGGATGGTCAGGTAGACGGTCCCGCTGGCCCCTATCGCCTTGTCCAACTGGAGGGTTCCAGAGTGCTGGAGACCTTGCATCCAGCACATGATGCGATGCATGAGCCAGCCAGTCGCCATGCCTGCGCCGGTGCCGGCAGCGATGGCCAATCCGGCCCCGGCCTGGGTTTGACGCATGACGTAGAGACCGACCAGGCCGAACATCAGGGCGAAGGACATGATGAACTGGAGGCTGAGGACCGTGAAGGCGGGATCAAGGGCATCGCCTTCCAAGGCATCCATATCGCCTTCACCGCCGCCGAAGAAGATCTGGAGGAGAAGGCGCAGGCCCAACAGCGCCCCGCCACAGATGGCAGCGATGGCGAATATCATCTCCATGGTGTTGAGATCAGCGAACCATGCGTTCATGACGTCTCCTTGGACCAATCCGGTGGATGGAGCATAGGGTGCTTTACTGGGCGGTCAACAGGTCCTTGTCGCTGACCCCTGATCAGGGCCAGAGGGGCAGTTGTGGAGTCGGATGCAGGTCGCCGACATCAATGCGCACCCGGCGTCCATCGTCGGTCTCAACCGACATACGGCCATCCTGGCCGGGATGGCCGTGGAGTTGTACGACTGTCCCAGCAGGCAGTTCGGCAATCACCCGACCGGTGCTGTCATAGGCCGTGGTCGGGGCGATCAGCACTGCCAGATCAGTCATGGCCCAGGATGCTCGGACATGCAGGGCGGCGGCGATGAGGAGCATCAGCATCACCGCACAACAGCTGGCCATCAGCACTTGTCGGCGCCATCCAGCGATCAGGCCGATCCCGGTCACAAGGCCCATCAACAGCAGACCGATGCCTCCGGCCAGGCAGTCGGGAAGCAGACTTGGGGTCTGCACGAGGACCTCCGGGGCCTGCAGGGTACGCAGGGCTGTCACGACCTGGGGATGATGGGGAGCCAATTGCCTGGCCTGCAGGAGCCAGGCCAGGGCCTGGGCCCTGGCACCATCAGCGGCGGCAGCCACGGCGGCGTCATGCCACAGACGCCAGTCGTCATGGTCGGCCATGCGCTGCGCCAGCACGGCCATGACATCACCAGGCCGTTGTTGCGCCACGGCGGCATCAATGGCCGGGTCGTTGAGGGCAGTGGGGGGCAGCAGCGCTGGCCGAGCCGATAAGGCATCGCTGGCGATGGCGTCGGGAGACAGATCGACAAACAGGAATGGCACCGTGGCCTGATGATACCGTTGTCCCTTAGGGTCATAGTAGGGCAGGCTGATCGGTCCGATACGGGCTCGGCCGGGTCGGGTAGCCAGGATGTCCCAGGCGAAGCGTCTGCCATGGGGGTCGATGCTCTGGTCAATCGACCGAGGACTGAGTTCCAGGCTGTTGTCATGCTGTATCAGAGGACGGGGAATCAGTTGAGGATCACGACCGCTGGCAAGGACCACCAGCCGGGTCGAGCCGCCAGGCGACTCTTCCACATGTGTCTCAAGGGTCACGGGATGGATGCGTCCACTGAAGCCTGGAGGGCGATTGTGGGACGGGGGAGCACTGATATCGATGGTGACCGGATCTATCGAGACCTGATGTCGGCCGATGAACTCGCCATGGTTGTCATGGTAGCCAAAGGCCAGAGTGCCGCGGCTCTGTTGGGATCCGGGACGGGTGTAGCTGATGACCTGATCAATGCTGGTGACCTGATAGATGCGATTGTCAGCACCGCGGATGGCCCCGCGGTGATGCTGACTGGGCCGGGAGACGATGTGGGGATCACCGGTCAGCCCCAGGGAGCGGGGCAGGCGGAACTGGGTATCGCGGGCCGTTATCAGACGCAGGACGGTCCATCGCAGATGGATGGCTTCGCCGGTCAGGGCTTGGGCTGGCTGGGCCCGGCCGTCGATATGGACTGCCTGGTCGAGGTCCGGGCGGGGCGCGGGAATCGTGGCCGTGATCGGTGCTGTATGCAGGAGGCGTCCGTCCTCCAGCCGGACCTGGCCCGCCGGCAACGACAGCGCGCCGATGTCCTCAACCATGAAGCGGATCTCATAACTGGTCGTCACCTGTCCGCCGCTGTCATCGCGCTGCCAACGATCCGGCGACCAGCGCCAACGCCAGCCCTCGACAGGCGGCAGTGTGAAGTCGACGGCCCGTGCACTTGTGCCAGTGATCCGCAGTTCGGCCCGCATGGTCAGTTCCGGGACCAGCAATTCTGGCATCAGCAATTGCGCCTCTGCATCGCTGCCGAGCAGAACAGCAGTGCCCAGTAGCCACAAAATGACACTGCAACGACAGAACCATCCTGCTAGAGGACGAATGTCCGGTGGTCCGCGCCGATGCCATCCAAGGCCATTCATGGTGCGGCCTCCCAGGGGGATTGCGGATCGGGAGGAGGGTTAGTGCTCGGTGAGGTCCACAGCAAGGCTCCGCGCCGTTCGGGCGGCAGGCTGTCGAGTTGATGACGCAGGGCTTCGCGCTCCAGGTCGCCAAATACATCGTGGGCATCGTCATCCTGGTCAGGGTCAGGCTGCTGCTGCGGGTCTTCATCATCTGACTCGTCATCCTGCTGATCGTCGCTTTGCTCATCCTGCTCGTCCTGCTGATCATCATCGGCTTGTTCATCCTGCTCGTCGTCACGATCATTGTCTTGTTGCCCAGCAGCGGGCTCATCGTTGGAATCCTCGCTGGCATCGTCCTCGTCGTCATCGTCCGATTCATCAGGCGGCGTCTGCTCGGCGTCGTCGCCATGGACGATCACATCAATGACCGCGCTCTGGGAGGCCATCCAACGGTCGCTGAGCGTCACATGGAGTCGATGATGGCCTGCTTGTCGGGCGACCCCGCCCAGTATTCCCTGTTCGTCCAGATACAATCCCTGGGGCAGGTCCTCGACGACATCCCAGCGCAAAGGAGGACTGCCACCCGCATGTGCCAGGGCCATGTCCACCAGGCGCCCGGCAGTGATGTCGATGCGGCTGGTGGCAATGGTGGGTGGCGGCTTGACCCTGATCTGCAGACGGTCGTGGTGACGACGCCCGTCGGGATGGATCAGGGCCGTATCCAGATAGTAGTCCCCCGGCTGGTCCCAGCGCCCACTCAGATAACCCTCTTCATGACATTGCAGGAACTCGTCGCTGCCCTGCCAGCGGTAGTCGGCGATCGGGCCGCGCACGCGCAAGTGATGACGGTAGGGACGTCCGGCGGTTGCCGGAGGAAGGACGACATCGGCACTGGCAAATCCCACCCTTGAGGACGGCAGGGTAAGCTCGGCCCTGACATCATCAGCCCTGATCTCGATGGTTGTTGGCGGGCCATCATCTGGAATCCCGCTGATGACCACTGTCTGGCCATGGGGCGTGGCCCGCAGGCCTGATGGCAGGCCAGTGACATGCCATTGCGGACGGGGCAGGCCAACACTGGTGATGGTGGTGCGATAATGACTGCCGGCCACTGTGGCCGGCAGATCGCTTGTGATGATGGCCGGGACGGGGTGGATGATGAGTTGTATCGGACAGGGGGTGCGGCGATCGCTGCTATCAATGACCTCAATGGGCAGGGTCCAGCGCCCAGCCTGACCGATGGCCACCTGGCCATGCAGCAGGCCGTCTTCGTCGAGTTGCAATCCGGGTGGTAGATGGTCAGCGCGGTAGCGCAGGGCATCGCCGGAGGCTCTCAGACGCAGTGCGAAGGATTGTTGTTCATGGGCCTGATAGGGTCCGCTGTCGATCATCAGCCGGCCTGTCGGCTGTTCATCATGGGGCGCTGCGGCATAGGCCTGCAGGGCGATGGCGTTGGCGGACATCTGCGGGTGATCAACAGCGGCGGCCTGCTCGGCGGCCTGGGCGGCGGCGCTCCGGCGACCGAGCAGATGTTCGGCCAGGGCCAGATTATGCCAGGCCGCAGCTGCCAGCCTGGCGTCGTCAAGCGCGGTGGCCCGGCTCAGATGAGCGGCGGCCCGCAGCGGATCATCGGCCAATAGCACCGTGCCAAGGATCAGATGCAGATGGTTCTGGTCTGGGTGGGTGATGAGCATCTCTGCCAGGGCTGCCTGTACCGCTTGCGGTTCCTCGGTCAGGCTTTGACGGAGGCGTTCCAGGTCCTGAGGGCTCGGTTCCTGGGCAGCAGTAGGGCTGAGCACGGCCCATGACAACAGGATCATGATGATCAGACGTCGTGCCTGGGGCAGCACCAAGGACAGCAGCAGGCACAGGGTTGCGGCCAGCACGGCCCAGCGATCAAGATCAGCAGCCCGTTCTTCATAGCCGCTGGTCTGCTGATCCCCCAGCCGAGCCAGGGCCCCCAACAATCGTTGTTGGGCGACATCGCTCAGACGCAGATCAATCTGCCGCCCGCCAATATCGGCGATATCTGGTGCATCGCCCAGGACCAGCAGATGGATGCCCTGGGCGCGGATCGCGGCCAGGGCCTTGGC
>SLQH01000081.1 GCA_007131555.1 Planctomycetota bacterium
ATCCTCTGGGGGGGCCGCTGCCCCTGCTGATGCCGCATGCCGGCAATCTGGCCACCGCTCCCAGTTCCGGCAGCCTGCTGCTGGGCATCCGTCCTGAGCACTTCGCCGATGGCCGCTATGTCCAGGTAGCGCCGGAGATCCCGCGCCTGAAGGCCACGGTGCGGGTGGTCGAGGTCCTGGGTGACCACCAGTACGTCTATCTGGTCTTCACCGGCGCCGAGGCCCAGGAGGTGATGATCATGAAGAATCCCTCGCATCACACGGCCCGCCCCGGTGATGAGATGGAGGTCATCATCGATACCACCCAGGCCCATGTCTTCGCCGGTGAGGGGGACGATGCCCCCAATCTGGTCCTGCCCCCAGACTTCGCCCGCCAGCAGTAGCCCCCCTTGTCTGTTGGCATCTACCGATAATATCAGAACCCACACACACCATCGGTGTCAGGACCAAGGAGTCGGCCATGCCTCGGGAAATCATCGGCATGTTGGATGGCAAGGGGATGCGGGTGGCGATCGCCGTCGCCCGCTTCAATAGCCAGATCACCGATCGTCTGCTGGAGGGGGCTCTGGATGCCCTGCGGCGCAACCATGTGGCTGATGGTGATGTCACCGTGGTCCGTTGCCCCGGTTCCTGGGAGCTGCCCCTGGTCTGTCAGCGCCTGGCGGCCAACAACAGCGCCGATGCGGTGCTGGCCCTGGGTTGCCTGATCCGAGGCGAGACCCCGCATTTCGACTACATCGCCGCTGAATGCGCCAAGGGCGTGGCTCAGGTTGGCATGCAGAGCGGGGTGCCGGTGGTGTTTGGGGTGCTGACCACCGATACCGTTGATCAGGCCATGGACCGGGCCGGCCTCAAGAGCGGCAACAAGGGCTTCGAGGCCGCCGTCACGGCCATCGAGATGGTCAACGTGATGAGGGCTCTGTGAGCTGTCCTGAGCGCAAGGTCTCCCAGAACCAGCGTCGAGGGCGCCAATCGGCCGTCATCCAGAACCGTCGTCGGGGGCGTCATCTGGCTATCATCCTGGCCTATGCTTATGAGCAGAAGTCCTATCAGGACGACGAGGCCTTGTATCTTGACGACGACGAGAACGGGGTCTTTGCCGAAGCGTCCTGGGCCTTTGGTCAGGACCTGTTGCAGGACTTCATCGCCCATCGTCAGGCCATTGACCAGGTGGTCGATGGCTGCCTGACCAACTGGACCATCGGTCGTCTGGCCATCCTTGACCGTTGCCTGCTGCGGATGGGCTGCTGCGAACTGCTGCATCGGCCGGACATCCCCATCAAGACGATCTTCAACGAGTACATCGAACTGGCCAAGAGCTATGGCAGCGATGCTCGTACTGCCGGCCTGGTCAATGGGGTGCTTGACAGCATCGCCCGGGCCCACCGCCCTGCCGCCGAGATGCGGCCGGCGCGGCCCTGAGAGGGGTCGGTCATGGCGGCAGAGGCCGATTGCCAGTGGATGCGTCGGGCTTTGCACCTGGCTGCCCGTAGTCGGGGCCGGACCTGGCCCAATCCTGGGGTCGGCTGTGTGATCGTTGATGCCCAGGGGGTGCTGCTGGGCCAGGGCCGGCATCGCCGCTGCGGGGCTGAACATGCCGAGATCGCCGCCCTGGCCGACTGCCGGGCCCGAGGCGGCGACCCGCGTGGGGCCACCGCCTACGTCACCCTGGCGCCCTGCACCAGCAGCGGTCGCACCGGGCCGTGCAGCACGGCCTTGATCACGGCAGGTCTGGGGCGGGTGGTGGCGGCCATCCCTGATCCCGTCCAGCGCCCACCCGGCGATGATTTTGCCGCTGCTGGCATCGTCTATGAATGCGGTCTGCTGGCGGCTGAGGCCACCGAGCTGCACGCCGGATTTCTGAGCCGGGTCAGCCAGGGACGACCGCGCCTGACGGCCAAGTGGGCCATGAGCATTGATGGATTTCTGGCCACCAGCAGCGGCGACAGCGGCTGGATCAGTTGTCCTGAGGCCCTGGCCTTCAGCCGTCGCCATCGCCGCCACTTCGACGCCATCGTGATCAGCGGTGGCACCGCCCGGGCTGATGATCCCCGCTTGTTGGCCAGCGTTGGGGCCCGTCATGGCCCCTGGCGGGTGGTGGTCTCGGCCAGCGCCCGGCTCCCGGCCCAGGCCCGCCTGCTGGCGGGCGGGGATGGCCCACCGGTGGTGGTTATTCACGACCACCGGGCCAGGCCGGCGGCCCTGGCCGGTCTGGATCAGGCCGGGGTGCGCCTGCATCCGCTGGCCGATGCCCATGATCCGGCCCAGGTCGTCAAGGCCCTGGCGGCCATCGGCTTCAACGAGGTCCTGGTCGAGGGCGGGGGCCATCTGCATCATGCCCTGCTGGCCGCCGATCTCTACGACAGGATCGAGTGCTATATCGGGCCGCTGACCATGGCCGGGGGTCGGCCGGTGGCCACCGGACCTGGGGTGGCCACGGTGGCCGACGCCACCCGCTGGCTTCCGGACCGCACACCTCGACGGCTCGGAGCCACCCTCCACTGCGTCTACCGGCGGGCGCGATGAGTGTCGCGTCGCTCTCTGTAGCGCCGGCTTTAGCCGGCACGGATGGCAGGCTTCAGCCTGCCGAACACCTTCTAAGACCCAATCGTCTTCGTTCAGCGCGCATCATTGCAGGCCATGAACAGTCTGATTGTGGCAGTGCATTCCATGTGTCCGGTCTGTGTTGTTCATCGCCACAAGAGAATCCATCATGACACCATCGGTTCAACTGTGGGATCGAGAATGATCACCTGCATCGGCGACATCCACG
>SLQH01000536.1 GCA_007131555.1 Planctomycetota bacterium
CCACTCCAACGCCCATACCGGTTTCGATGAGACGGTGTACAAGCTGGACCTGCCGGTCAACGATCCTCAGGCGCTGGAGCACGGCATGCGCTGGTTTGCCGATGTTTTGTCCGCCCTGCATCTCGATGAAGAGGAGTTCGAGACCGAACGGGGGGTGATCCTCTCTGAAAAACGGGATCGCGATACGGTGCAGTTTCGGGCTGCCCAGACCCATTTCGCCAATCGTTACCCCGGCATGCTGCTCAAGAAGCGTTGGCCCATCGGTGTTGAGGATGTACTGCGCAGCGTTGAGCGTGCCACCATGCGTGATTTCTGGCAGCGATGGTATCGCCCTGATAACGCCGTGGTCGTTGTGGTTGGTGACATGCCCAAGGAGGATCTGCGCAGGTTGGTGGTCGATATATGTGGTGATCTCAGCAGGCCGGAGTCCGCTCTGGAGGCAAAGCCGCTGCGAGGCGGCTTTGCGCCTGATGCCAGGCCCTTACGCGTCAGCGTCCATCACGAAGACGAAGTCGGTGACAGTTCCCTGCGCCTGTACATGGTCGCTGACATCCCTCGTGCTCCCAGCGGTCCAGATCGTTGGCAGCGGGAAACCCTGCAGCAGTTTGCGGCGGCCGTATTGACCAACCGTCTTGGTGATATCGCTGAAGATTCCGATGCTCCCATCCTGGCCGGTAGCGCCGGAGTGTGGTGGTGGCATGGCCTCCATCACGGTGCCCTGTCGGTACAGGTCCGTGAACAGCAGGTGTCTGCAGCAGCAGCCCTCCTGGTGACGGAATTGCGTCGTTTCCTGGCCTATGGTCCCAGTGATGCCGAGGTCGACCGGGTGCTGGCCCAGGCCCGGTCCCGGGCCCGTCAGGCGGTGGCCAGGGCTGAGAGCCGGCGCAGTGACCAGTTGGCGGTGGCGGCCTATCAGGCCATCAAGGAGGAGGCCAATCTGATCAGTCCCGAGCAGCATCAGGATCTGCTTGAGGGATTGCTGCCCCTGGTGGATGGCGAGGTCTTGCGTACTGTCGTCCACGATGTCTTCCTGGCCGATCATGTCCACCAATCCGTGGAGTTGACCACCGCCCAGGCGGTTTCGGCAGAGGATCTGGAGACTGTGGTACGACAGGCTTGGCAGGCCGAGGTGGAGCCGGGTATCGCCGAGGATCTGCCGCCTTGGCCCTACGCCCTGGCCGACGATCCCACCCCGGTACAATTACAGGAACGGGCCCTGGGGGTGCGTAGCGCCATCCTCGACAACCAGGTGGCGGTCAACCTGCTGCGTCGCCCGGATCAGGCCCAACAGGTACTGCTGCAGCTGCGCATCCAACGTCAGCCCGGAGCGGCTCCCGCAGGCGTGCGGCGTCTGGCGCAGCGGAGTTTTCTGCAGCGCGGCACTGGGACCCTGCGGCAGTCGCAGATTCGCCAACATCTGGCCGGCAGCACTGTGCAGTTGGCGGTTGACATTGCCGATGACGCCATCGTGTTCAGCGGCAGCAGCCTGCCTGAGGATATCGCCCAATGGCTGCTGTACGCCACCGCCCTGATCAATGATCCCGGCTGGCGCGAGGACGTGGTCGAGCAGCAACGGCAATCCTGGTTGCAGCAATTACGGGCCGCAGAACGCGATCTGCGGGCCCAGATGGGCCATCATGTGCCGCGGATCCTGACCCAGGCAGCGTCTGACCGTTCACCGCCGAGTCTGGAAACGGTAGCGGCCTTGGACTCCGCTCAGGTTCGGGGCTGGCTGGAACCGATCCTGGCCCATGGGGCGCTTGAGCTGGCGGTGGTGGGAGATATTGACGAACAGGCCGTGATGCAGGCTGTGGCTGGCAGCCTGGGGACCTTGCCCCAACGGCAAGCCCTGCGCACGGTGGCAGACCTGTCAGCACCGGGGGCCCTGCATGCCTCGCCAGCCATTGCGGCCGATCATCACCGCCTGGAGATCGCCGGTATGGTGCCGCGCAGCGAAATCGTGGTCATCTGGCCGACCGTCGACATGCGTGATATCGCCACGGTACGGCGTCTGGGGCTGGTGGCCACGGCCTTGCGCATACGTTTGCGCGAGGCCTTGCGCAGCGCCATGGGCGAGGCCTACAGCCCCTTTGCCGGTCACATGGCCAGTGACCTGTGGGACGGTCACGGGTATGTCCAGGCGCTGGTCTCGGTGGCTCCTGAGGTTGCCGATGCGGCCCTGGCGGCGGTTCTGCGGGCGGCGGCGGATCTGGCTGAAGCAGGTGTGAGCGAGGATCTCTTCACCCAGGTCCACCGTCCTGTCCTGAACAACATACCGCGTTGGCGGGCTGAGAACCGCTATTGGCTGGGGCAGGTCGTGGGACAGGCCAGCAGCATGCCCCAACGTCTGCGCTGGGCGGCCACCATGGAAGAGGATTTTGCCGCCATCACTCGCCAGGAACTGTCGCAGTTGGCTGCGCGCTATCTCAGCCAGGAAGCGCTGATCATCGCAGGCCACAGCACCGGGCTTGCCGATGATGCGGGTTCCGATCCTTGAGGAGGTCCTGGCGATGATTGGGTGGTATTGCCTGGGAGCCTGTAGGGGATAGCTCTACACGTCGCCCGGCATGGTCTTTTCAGCCCTGGGCTTGCCAGTAACTACCGCCCACCCCAAACCCACCACGGAGCACCGGGCCTTGGCCCGCGTGCAGACGCGTGGATGCTGCGCTTGCGCCGAATTCCAGCCAGGGCGTCGCCATGACGCCCATCATACGGCCTGTGGATCTCGCGACTCATGATCATTCATGGCAACGACGCACGCAAGCGAGAGACAACAATAGCGCCGCCGCCCTGACCTCGTTCCGTCTCAAGGTCCTCCGCCCGCCAATGTACGCGGGCCAAGGCCCGGTACTCCGTGTAATAATGCGGCTTAGGGCGCAGTTTTGTGGTGGATGCGGGGCCTTTGTGCCTAGCAAGGATCACCGTAGTCAGATTGCCGTGCGTGATAGATTCAAGCCCCGGACTCGCCCAAAATCACGACCCTCCAGTCTCATTGAGACTCATCCACTGTCAGGAAGCGACGTCCCAGGAGGTTGATGGCCCAGGCTCCTGGGGCGGCGGTGAGGATGATGCTGAGAACCGCTACCGCCAGGATGGTGTGGCCGGAGGATGGGTCCTGCTCGGCTTCGATCATGGCCAACAGGGGCAGTCCGCCGATAGCGGCCTGGACCGTGGCCTTGGGCATGTAGGAGACCACGACCACGGCCCGTTCGCCACGATTCAGGGGGCTGCCGATCAGACAGGCCAGGGTGATCAGGCCTCGGGCTGCCAGGCCGCCGGCAATCACCAGAGCTCCGCCCACGCCACAGTTCCAGGCAACGGTCGGATCGACCTGGGCTCCGACCATGGTGAACAACAGGATCTCAGCCAGGATCCAGATCTTGCCGAGCTTGGCCGATATCTCATGGGCCATGTCCTCATCCCGCTCCAGCAAGAAGAAACCGGCCGTCATGATCGATAACAGCGCCGCGAAGGGGAGCATGTCGGCCACCAGGTCCTGCAGTCGCAGCAGCAGGATCGACAGCCCCAGCATGACCAGGACCCGCTTGGTGGCCCGTGGATTGGCAGCCAGGAAGAAACAATGCAGCAGCCAGCCCAGACCGACGCCGATGGCAATGCCGAAGACGATGGCAACCGGTACCGTGGCCAGTCGGGTCACTATCTGGGCGGTGTCGGTCTCTGCCAGGCTTCCGCCCAGGACCAGGTTCATGGCCACCCCGAACAGCACGATCACGAACACATCATCAACCGAGGCCGCCGCCAGGACCAGCGACGGAATGGCCTTGGCGGTGCCGCGCTGTTCCTCCAGGAAGCGCAGCATCAGTGGTACCACCACTGCCGGCGAGACTGCTGCCACCACGGTGCCCAACAACAGGCTGTCAGCCTGGCTGAGGCCCAGCAGCGGCGGGGCCACAAGCGTGATGGCCAGGATTTCGGCACAGGCCGGGAGGAAGGCCAGTAACAGGGCGCGGCCACCGATCCTGTTCAGTTGCGTGCGGCTGAGCTGCAGACCGGCTCGCAACAGGATGACGATCAGGGCGATCTGACGCAGATCGCCGGAGATCGCCAGCATCTGTTGATCCATCAGCCCCAGGGCAAATGGGCCGCAGAGGACCCCTACGGCCAACATTCCGACCAGGCCTGGACAGCTGACCCGGCGCAAGAGCCAGTCCACCAGCAGGCCAAGAATGATCAGTTCGGCCAGGGTTACGGCCATGTCGGCCTCTTAGGATGAGTCATGTCGGGTCCATGCTGGGCTGTGGTCAAGCACTATGGCCGCTGCGGGAAGCCTCGGCCAGGGGGAGGTGGTAGGGCCTGGGTGGGGGGCGGTGTTGCTGGTAAGCAAGCACTGTTGAGGCCTCGCCGAACAGGGCAAGGGTTGTTCTCGGGCTGGTCCTGGCCGAGGCGATGGCCGGGCTTGCTCAAGACAGAGGCCCAGGTACAATGTTGTCTTTGCGATGTCAGTCGACGCATTGTCGGTCGATGGTGGCTTGTTTGATGACATCAAGTTCAGCAGCAGCGGTGGAACTGTCGCTCTGGTGCTTGGTTACAGCTGGTAGTGATCCTAAGACCGGCTGTTGGCTGTCGTCTTGTACAGCAAGCCTCCCGCCTCCAGCCTAAAGCCGAACTGAGGGTTGCTCCAGGAGATGTCCATGTCTTTTAGCGTATTGTCACTGCTCTTCCTGCTCTTCTTGGGTGACCAGCGCAGTGTCGACTGGTTTGATGGCAGTACGCTCACGGTGGTGGTGCCGGATGCCGTGCGCAGTCGTGAGCGGTGGCAGGTATCGCCCTATGCCCGTATGGCCGAGGCCCTGGCCGACGAGGAGATCGGGCGCTTTGCCGGGATCGCGTGGCAGGAGGGTCTTGCCCAGTTGCAGGAATTGACCTGGATCGATCCCCTGCCCTTGTTGGATGATCTACGTCAGTGGTGCTTCAATGCCGTGATCAGTGGCGATGACGAGCCTGAGATCCATACCATGGTACGTCTGGCCAGCCGGGCCAAGGAGGTGTTTGCGGCTGTCGCTGCGCAACCCGGCGGCAACCTCAGCGAGGACGGTCTGCAGATCATCTGTCATGCCGGGAGTGTGACGGCCCGCGATGGCGATGCCTTGAGCTATCACGTTCCTGGTCAGACCCTGCCTGATTATGATCCGACATTGGCGTTGTTCGCTGATGAGGATATCGGTATCAGCGTTGTCCTCTCGCCGGCTGATGATCTGGACGATGAGGCCCAGGCTCGGCGCAGGCGCTTCCTGGGCGCCGATGGCGACCTGCACCTGCGCTTGGGCATGGCTATTGGCGAGCACGGTACCCGTCTGCGTCTCAGGGCTCCGGATCGTCGGCTGACCGGCCCCCTGGCACCCATTGACCGCAATTTCGTGGCCCCTCTGCCGGCCAATACCCTGGCCGTCATGGCCGTCGGCATAGACATGCCCCTGCTGATTGAGCGTCTGCTGGAGGACGGTGCTGGGCGCTGGTTCCTATCGGGCCTGGTCGATCAGGAGGTCACAGATGTCCAGAGCCTGCGCACGGCCCTGGGTCAGGATCAGGAGTCAGGGCCGACAACGGTGCTGGTGGCTGTCAATCCCGGCCTGCCGATACCCCATGTCAGCATCGGTCTACCTAGTGATGCCGTGATTGACGCCATGCTGGCCAATATCGGTATTGACGTAGCTGCTGCCCAGCGTGCGCCAGTGCGTATTGATGAGGGCCCCCGGCCCATGCATCTGCGCCGTGGCCCGCGGGGTTGGGGTATCAGTACCTCTCCAGCCCTGGCCGAATTGCTGGCGCAAGGAGGGCGCGACAGTTTCTGGTCCGGTCGTCTGGCCAGTGAGATGGCGGTCGGTGACAACGATCATCTGATCCTCGGTATTGATGCCCGGCAGGCACTGACCATGGCCGGAGCCATGATGCGAGTTGCTGTCGGTCTGGCTGGTGATGATGTGCCGGGCGAACTGCGTCTATTGGCTCCGGCGGTCAACGCCATCGCCCCCCATGCTCGTCATGTCGTGCTGCGCTTCGGTCATGATGAGAACGGCACCCACCTGACCGCATACAACGTCGTGCCTATCGGCCTGGGTCTGATGGCCTTGGGTTGGAGCGTGCAATCGCGTCATCAAGCGCCGGGAGCCATTGTCGATCCGCCGGGGCTGATGGATTTCGATCTTGAGTAGAAGATATCGGCTTAGAGATGACGACCTAGGTCATGTGATATCACTGCTTCAAAACGGGAGTTTGAGGATTTCTTGTGGCTGCCGCCCAGACTCTGTCCGATGAACGCTGTGTCTGAAATGGCCTCATGTAAAGGCCACCAAGCTTGCACAGAGCCTGTGGGCGGCACGGCATGGGCTACCTGAAATCCTGCAGGTCTTCAGAACTCGATGCTGCCGGCCAGCCCCATGAACAACGCCAGACGCGGGCGCAGTAGTTCCACCTGCTGATTACCATAGCGCACTGAGTTCCGTTCCAGAGGATGCCACCCGCTGATTCCGGTCATCAGGGCCAAGCTGGTGGGCAGTGGAGTGCTGTGCCAGGCACCCAGGTGAATGCGTAGGCCGAGATCAGCAGCCACCACCGGACTGTGGCCTCGGTTGCTGCTGGTTCCATCTGTGCGGTCATCATCGCGCAGGCGTTCTTCGCGCCATCCGCCGCGCAGTGAATGATATAAGATCAACCCAGGAAGTTGCGGGTGCAGGATCCGCTGGAGGTGGACGCCGACGCTGATTTGATCATGTTCGCCACGGGCTGGTTCGGGCAGGCGCCCGCCGATGGCGCCGCTGGTGTATTCAACGATCAGTCCGCAAGAGGTCCGGGGGGCGTCGCCGGCTCGCCAACGAGGGTGATAGATGAGTTGTCCAACCATGGCGTAGTGGTCGAAATGAGTGCCGACCGCCATCTGCACTCCGTGGCCATGCGGTTCATTGGGCATGGCATCTGGGTGGCTGATGAAGCTGAGACGTCCATAGCCATAGTCGCTGCCAATCAGGTGGGCCATTTCCAATGATAGTGGTCCGGCACCCAGGCCAATCACGTAGTACAGGCCGTCTTCGCGTTCAGCCACTGCGCTAATAGTAGGGTCCAGGTCGCGCCCTCGACGTAATTCGTAGCGCAGGCCGGTCCAGGCTTGTAGTTGGGGGCGACTGACAAAAACCAGATTTCCGATACTTGACTCATACTGGCCGCCGGTGGTGATCTGGGCCTGTACCGGCACCCATAAACCCCAGCATTCAGCCCAGGGCCAGCCGGATGGGAAGGGCCATGACGGCGACCATCCAGCGGACAGCCAGACGCTGGCGTCCAAGCGGCGTGTATCCTGGTAAGGCAAGTTCAGGCTCTGATCATCCAGGGCTCTGTGCAGTTGATTCTGGATATCATCTCCCAACAGTCGACCGAATAAGCGCAGGCCAATCCCGCCCGCTACCAGCACTGTCGGCATGTCATCAATGGGGGCCAGTTGGCGCATATAGCCAAGGCTGAACTGCATCTGATCGATACGTCCATCAGGCCCATCAGGGTCGAGAGTCCATCGTTCTTCGCCACGATAGGTGAGAATATTATAGTCGACAGCTCCCAGCCATTGAGGGCCCAGGCGCAGGCCCAGAGAGCCTTGGACAGTACGCCAGTCGTCCTTGTTGTCGTCTGCCAACCCAAAGTAATCGTTGCCGATAGCAAGGGTGATGTGGGGTACTAGCCCTGGTCGCACCATGGGCGGAGTTCCCGGCACCTCAGCCTTGAGGGTGGATGCGATGCTCAGCAGAATGAGTAAGGGCAGTACGCCCCGGCTCATCACCGTTGCCCAGTCAATCGCATCGGTGATGCCAGCAGGCGGCCGAGATCGCTGAGGATTGTCCGCAGGCTGGCGGCGTCTGTGATGTTGGCCCCGGCTTCGGCCAGGGCCGGGACGCCGCTGGCGGCACTCAGGCTGCTGACGAAGTGGATCAGACCAGCGGGTCCGTCCTCCTGATCTTCAGCGTGGCAGAGCAGTCGGAACAGGGTGTGGCGCTCATGGGGCGGTAGGGCCAGGATCACTGGCGGCAAGAGGGGGCTTTTGCGCACCGCGCTGAGGGCGCTGGCATAGGTCGAGCCAAGGGCGCGATAGCCTGGTCGCTCTGCGCCGGGCAGGGTGACTTCGCTGCCGTCAATGATGCCGGCGAGGTGCCGCACGATGGTGGGTAGGTGTTCGGTTTCCAGGACCAGCAAGGGCAATTCCTCGGCCTTGGCGGCGAGAAAGGCTCGACCTTGGGCGTCACGCAGTTGCATGCCTTCAACGAAGGCATGAAATCGTTTGAAATCATTGGGGCTGTCGAGCAGAAAGAGATCGATGACGAGGATGATCTCAATCTCGGGGTTGGCCGGATCGTCGCTGCGGCGGCGGCGATCCGGTCGGGTCCAGGCCAGGACCTGTTGCCCGGCTGAGTAGGCAGAGGTGAAACGGATGTTATGACGACGCAGATAGTCGCGGTCGCAGCACACCGCTTCGTCGAGTCCCTCACAGTGGAGGAAGGCGAAGTCGTCAAGCAACTCCGGATGGGCCCGGACCTCAACCGTCTTGGTAAGGGTGAGGAGCTGGCGGGCCAAGCCCATGCGCTCCAGCAGAGGGACGGTGAGGACCGGGGCCTGGGGCACGGGAGGCCTCAGGCGTCAGACAGGAAGGCGACTCCGGGCAGGGTCTTGCCTTCCAGCAGTTCAAGGGATGCACCGCCACCGGTGGAGACGTGTGAGACCTTGTCTTCCACTGCAAACAGCTTGGCGGCGGTGGCGGTATCACCACCACCGATGATGGTGACGGCCCCGGCAGCAGTGGCGCTGGCCACTGCCTCGGCCATGTCACGGGTGGCTTCGGCAAAAGGAGGCCACTCGAAGACCCCGGCGGGACCGTTCCAGACCACGGTCTTGGCCCGCATGATGGCCTCGCGGTTGATCGCTGCTGAACGGGGACCGATGTCCAGACCCAGCCAGCCGTCGGGGATGCCGGTGGCGTCGTCGGCGTTGCCGACCTCGGCATCTTCAGCGAAGCGGGACCCGGTGACATAGTCCACCGGAAGATGGATGGTCACGCCCTTGGCGGCGGCCTTGGCCATGATGTCCGGCACGATCTTGGCACCATCCTCATCGAACAGCGAGGCACCGATGGCGAGGTTGTCAGTGATCTTCTTGAAGGTGAAGGCCATGGCCCCGCCGATGATCATCTCGTCGACCTTGTCGAGCAGGTTTTCGATCAGCTGGATCTTGTCGGCCACCTTGGCCCCGCCGAGGATGGCCAGGAAGGGGCGTTGCGGATCGCCCAGGGCGGCACCGAAGTAGTCCAACTCCTTCTTCATCAGGAAGCCGGCAGCCCGCACCGGCAGATCAATGCCGGCAGTCGAGCTATGGGCCCGATGGGCGGTGCCAAAGGCATCGTTGACGTAGATGTCGCCGAGGCGACTGAGGCTGGCCCGGAACGCAGCCACGGCGTCGGGGGAGGCCTTCTGTGAGCTGCCGTCCTCCTGCTTGGCCTTGCCTTCCTCTTCAATATGGAAGCGGAGGTTCTCCAGCAGCACCACAGTGCCTGGGCTGAGCTCGGCGCAGGCGGCCTCGATTTCAGGGCCGACGCAATCGTTGAGGAAGCGGACCGGCTGCCCCAGCAGTGCTTCCAGCTGAGTAGCGACCGGTGCCAGACTGTACTTGGCCACCGCTTGGCCGTTGGGGCGTCCCAGATGGCTCATCAGCACGACGCTGGCCCCATTGTCGAGGCAATGCCGGATGGTCGGCAGAGCAGCTTCGATGCGGGCCGGGTTGGTGATGGCTCCGTCCTTCATCGGCACGTTGAAGTCGACGCGCATCAAGACGCGTTTGCCAGTGAGGTCGATCTGATCAATGGACAGCTTGGGCATGGGGGCTCCTGGGTATGATGATGACAAGGGGGCGCGGGCAGCTCTGCTGCCCGGTGCTGACACAGCATTGCGAGCCGCCCTGTCAGGGTCAATAGGCACCCGCCCGAAGGCGAGCGGATGACAGGCCGGCCTCACGGCATACCCTGGGGTCATGGCTCACGATTGTGCTCCCGAACATGGCTTCCCGCCTGCCGCTCGTCTGCATGACCAGCGTGATTACGGGCGGGTCTTCGGTCGTCAGCAGAAGGCGGCGGGGCCCCATGCCGTGGTGCTGGTCGCACCGCGCCGGGGTCGGTCACGGTTGGGGGTGATGGTGGCGGTCAAGACGGCCCGTCTGGCGGTGCGGCGGCATCAGATCAAGCGTTGGGTGCGGGAACGATTTCGGACCGTCTGGCAGCACCACCATCCTGGCTTGGACATGGTGGTGCTGATGCATCGCGATCCCCCAGGCCTTGATCATGTCCAGCTGGGCGCAGAGCTCGACCAGCTCCTGGCCAAGGCCCTGACCTCGGCTCCCGGCCCCCGCCAGAAGCGGCGGCGGAGGCGGCGATGACCCGTCTGCTGATCCTGCTGGTGCGCTTCTATCGGCGGTGGATATCGCCCTGTCTGCCGCCGAGCTGTCGATTCGTGCCGACCTGTAGCGAATACGCCATCGAAGCCCTGCGGACGCATGGAGCCATCCGCGGTCTGGCCCTGAGCATCCGGCGCATCCTGCGATGTCATCCCTGGGGGGGACAGGGCTATGACCCGGTGCCACCGCGCAGGTCTGGTAAAATGTAGGGGTCTTGAGGATTTCAGGTGGTCCATGCTGTTCCGTCCCTTTAGGGCTCAGTGATGGTGTTGGTTCTCTGTTCCATGACGCCCCTTCGGGGCTGGAGCACAGTGGTCAAGGTGATGCTCTGGATAGTCACGGGGCGTTCTGTAGAAGCAGCATCAATCCCTCTGCCTCTTCAATCATCGCCCCAAGGGGGCGAAATGGGGATTGGACATTTTGACCGTGATGGTTCTCGTCAACCCATGTGAGCACACGATTAC
>SLQH01000248.1 GCA_007131555.1 Planctomycetota bacterium
GCTTCCATGGGTTCGCTACGTGTCTGCCTGATCGGCGGCAGGGTTCCTGAGCTACGGCTCGCAGATACCGCGACTCGTGATCATGGGCAAAGACAAAGAGCGCAAGCGGAGTACGGCGATGATGGCGACGTCCCGGCCTATATTGGTCTTGAGAGTTCATCGCCCGCCAAGGCACACGGGCCAAGGCCCGGTGCTCCGAGTAGAATCCATGGAGCTGATGAGCGAGAGGATGCTGGCAACGTAGGTGTCGGAGTAATGCCCAGCGCCATCCTGGTTCGCTATCCCTTACAGGCTTCTAACAGCCCGGCGATGGCCAGGACCTGATCCAGGGTCTCGACGAAATGGACCGTGATCCCGTCGCAGATGTGGCTGGGCAGGCGGGCGTGGTCGGCTTCGTTGGCCTGGGGCAGGATGACGGTGCGCAGCCGTGAGCGGCGGGCGGCGACGAGCTTCTCCCGTACCCCACCGATGGGGTAGACCCGGCCCGTGAGGGTCAGTTCGCCGGTCATCCCCAGATGGCGTCTGACCGGGCGGCCGAGGGCCAGGGAGAGCATGGCGGTGGCCATGGTGATGCCGGCCGAGGGACCGTCCTTGGGGGTGGCCCCGGCCGGCACGTGCAGGTGGATGAGGTGGGAATCGAACCAGTCGGCAGTGATGCCGAAACGCGCGGCATTGGCCCGCAGGTAGCTGCGTGCCAGGGTCGCGCTCTCCTTCATCACGTCCCCCAGCTGGCCGCTGAGCTGGAAGCCGCCCTCGGTGGCCGGGATGGCGATGGCCTCGATCTCCAGGGTGGCGCCGCCCATGGCCGTCCAGGCCAGGCCGGTGACCACGCCGGGTACGGCCCGGCCCATCAGGGCCTCGTCACTGATGGTGGGTTTGCCGAGGTAGTCGGCCAGCGTGGCGGCGGTGATGGTGACGCCGGGGTAGGGGGTCTGGGGCTGCTCCTGCTGCCAGGTGACCTTGGCCGTGGCCACCTGACGGCAGATTTTGGCGACGTGCTGTTCAGCCCGTCTGACCCCGGCCTCGCGGGCATAGCTCCGCACCAGGGCGGTCAGGGCCGGACGCCGGATGGTGAGATCACGGCCGCTCAGGCCATGGGCCTGACGCTGCTTGGGCACCAGGTAGCGCCTGGCGATGGCCAGCTTCTCAGGCTCCACATAGCCGGCCAGGCGGATGGTCTCCATGCGATCGTGGAGGGCCTCGGGAATGGTGCTGATGTCGTTGGCGGTGCAGATGAACAGGACCTGGGACAGGTCGATGCGGACATCCAGGTAATGGTCGAGGAACTCGCGATTCTGCTCCGGGTCCAGGACCTCCAGTAGGGCCGCCGAGGGGTCGCCCTGGGGGCCATGGGACAGCTTGTCGATCTCATCGAGGAGGATCACCGGGTTCATGGTCCCGCAGCGGCGCAGGGCCTGGGCCAGCTTGCCCGGCAGGGCCCCGATGTAGGTCCGCCGATGACCCTTGATCTCGGCCTCGTCGCGCAGGCCACCGAGCGAGAAACGGAAGAAGCGGCGACCCAGATGGCGGGCGATCGAGGCCCCGATCGAGGTCTTGCCGCAGCCCGGCGGCCCGACCAGGGCGATGATGCCGCCGCCATGATCATTACGCAGGCGGCGCACGGCGCAGAACTGGATGATCCTGTCCTTGACCTCTTCAAGGCCGTAGTGGTCGGCATCAAGGCCCCGGCGGATGCGGTCCAGCTCCAGGTTGTCGGTGGTGCTGGTGCCCCAGGGCAGGGCCAGCAACCATTCCACCCGGTTGCGGGCCACCCCGTATTCGGGCGATGAGGACTCCAGCAGCGACAGCTTGCGGATCTCATCCTGGCAGGCTCCCAAGACCTCCTCCGGCATCTGCTTGCGCTGCTCCTCAAGCTGCTGACGCAACTTGTCGAGTTCCAGGGACTTGTCGTCCTTCTCCAGGCCCAGTTCCTGCTTGATGGCCTTGAGCTGCTCATGGAGGAAGAAGGTCCGCTGGCGTTCGTTGACCTGGTCGTTGATCTGTTCGGAGATCTTGGTCTTGAGGGCCGCCAGCTGGGCTTCCTTGGCCAGCAGCAGGAGGACCTTGTCCATGCGAGGGATGATGTCGAGGGTCTCCAGGACCTCCTGGATCTCCTCGCGGGCGGCGGTGGTCAGGCTGGCAGCAAGATCGGCCAGACGGCCGGGGCCGTCGATCTGGTTGAAGTTGGCCAGGACCATCTTGATCTCGTCGGCGAACACCGGGTTGTACTGGACCAGATCCTTGAGGGCGGTGACCACGGCCATGGCCCGGGCCCGCACCTGCTGGTCCTGGTTGTCGACCACGTTGTGGATCGGCTGGCCACTGACCAACAGGAAGGGCTGTTCGCTGATGACATCATCGATCTGGAACCGGGACAGGACCTGGGCGAAGACCTGGGCCCCGCCATCCTCGCGGAACTGGTGCTTCTCGATGCGTACCACGGCTCCCATGTGGTGCAGATCATCAAGGCCCCAGGTGGTATCGGGGGGCATGGTGTTGGTGGTGAGGAAGAAGCCAGCCATGCGCTGGCGCTGTTCGATGGCTATCCGTAGGGCCTCGGCCAGGGGTCCCGGCGGTACTGACATCGGCAAGAGCATGCCGGGAAACACCGGGCGTTGACTCAAGGGCAGGGCAATGACCTGACGCGGGAGATCCTGATCAATGGCGACCAGGGAACGGTCGATGCTCGCATCGGCAAACGAGATCTGTTCATCGTTGTCTTGCTCATTGCTCATCGGTGTCTCCCTGGTCAAGGTGA
>SLQH01000164.1 GCA_007131555.1 Planctomycetota bacterium
TCCGCCCGCCAATGTACACGGGCCAAGTAGTAGCGCCGGCTTTAGCCGGCACGGATGGTGGGCTTCAGCCCGCCGTTCCACCACCAAACACCAGATCCCTTTCATCAATCACCCACGGCATCCGGCCACCACCCTCCAGCCCCACCCAAAACCATTGCCCGTCACAACCCCACCACGGAGCACCGGGCCTTGGCCCGCGTGCATACGCGTGGTTTCTATGCTTTCGCCGAATACCAGCTTGGGCGTCGGCATGATACCCGAGAAACGGCCTGTAGATCCCGCGACTCACGATCATTCACGACGATGATGGGCGCAAGCGTATTACAACGATGATGCCGCCGCCCTGGCCCATATCCGTCTCAAGCATCTCCGCCCGCTCATGTACGCGGGCCAAGGCCCGGTACTCCGGGTGGGGTGCTGAGCGTTAACAACGCCTGGGACGATGTAGGTGCTTCGTGTGGCCTCCATACCATGTCTCGAACCTGCGCTGCACCATGCTCGGTCGCTATCCCCGGACGGTCTCTTTGGTGATATACCCTGCCATCTTGTATCCCCAACCCGACCACCACCACCCTCTGTGGTATTCGTACATTTTCGTCACAAAACCCTCTACGGGCTGCGACATCAGTCATTGACTTCGTTCTGCTCTCTGTTAAATTGTGAATCTTGTAACGCAGTTCACAATTTCACAGCGTCACGGGGGTCCCATATGCGGGAACGAGCTATCGGTCGTCTGACGCTGTACCGCAGGACCCTGCGTGAACTGGATGAGAAGATGACGCATATCTTCTCCCATCAGCTGGCCAAGATGGTTGGGGTGTCGGCAGCCCAGTTGCGGCGCGATCTGATGCCGATCGGCTATGAAGGCAGCCCTAATCGCGGCTATGAGGTCGCCGGTCTGTTGGCCAGCCTGTCACAGCATCTTGATGGGCCCGGCAGCCATACCGTGGCCCTGATCGGGGTCGGCAATCTGGGACGGGCGCTGTTACCGTATTTCACAGCTCGCAATCCGCATCTGCGGGTGATCGCGGCCTTCGATACCGACCCCCAGAAGATCGATCGCATCATCTGCGGCTGCCGGGTCTACGCCCTGGAACGCCTCGAAGAGGTCATTGCGGCCGAGGAGATCAAGGTGGCGATCCTGGCCGTGCCCCGCGACACCGCCATCGACTGCGCCCAACGGGCGGCGGGTGCCGGGGTGACCGGCCTGCTCAACTTCGCCCCCATCCCTCTGGAGGTGCCACGTCAGGTCTTCGTCGAGAACGTCGACCTGACCATGGCCCTGGAGAAGGTCAACCATTTCGCCCAACGGACGGTCGAGGTCCGTGAGGCGGACCATACCACCACCGACTGATCGTCACTGGAGTCAAGGATCCATCACCATGCCGAGCGCCACCACCATCGATGATATCCTGACCGCCCATGCCGGGGCCGGGCGGGATCATCTGATCCCCATCCTGCAGGAGGTCCAGGAGGCCGAGGGCTTCCTGTCCAAGGAGGCGGTCAACCGCATCGCCGCCCACCTTAAGCTGCCCACCGCCAAGATCTACGGCGTGGCCACCTTCTACAACCAGTTCCGCTTCGAGGCCCAGGGCCGCCATCACATCCAAGTCTGCCGGGGCACGGCCTGCCACGTCAAGGGTTCGGCGGCGGTGCTCGATGCCCTCAGCCGGGAGCTGAAGATCGCCCCTGGCCGTACCAGTGCTGACGGCCGCTTCAGCCTAGAGGTGGTGGCCTGCATCGGCGCCTGCGGCCTGGCGCCGGTCATCAACATCGATGGCAATTTCCACGCCAAGGTCGCCACCGACGGCGTCCCGGCCATTCTCGACCACTACCGCTCCATGGATGACGCATCATGATCGCCACCAGCGCCCCCATCACCGACGAGTCCTGCGCCGCCCTGGTCGCCGCCTTCCGTGACCAGACCACCCAATGGCAGGCTCCCACCCCCAAGGATTCGGTGGCTGCCCGTCTGGCGGCCCTGCGCCGTGACCAGGTCGAGCAGCCGACGATCTTCATCGGCACCGGCACCTGCGGCCTGGGGGCCGGGGCCGGCAAGACCCTGGACGCCATCAAGGCCTGGATCGCCGCCCATCCCGAACAACGGGCCGAGGTGGTCGAGGTCGGCTGTATCGGCCTGTGCGCGGTCGAGCCGATGATGGACGTGCAGCTGCCCGGCAAACGCCGCCTGAGCCTGATGAATGTCACCGGCGACGAGGCCCCGACCCTGCTGGATGCGGTGTTCGCCGGCCAGCCGCCTGCCGACCGGGCCCTGGGCCAGTTTGGCGGCCAGGCCACCGCCTGGGACGGCATCGGCCAGATCGCCGACCATCCCTTCTTCGCTCCCCAGACCCGCTGGGTGCTGGCCAACTGCGGAGTCATCGATCCCGGTTCGCTGGAGGAGTACCTGGCCCATGGCGGCTATGAGGGCCTGGCCCGCTGCCTCAAGACCATGACTCCTGATGAACTGTGCGCGGCGGTCGAGACCAGCGGCCTGCGCGGCCGGGGCGGCGGCGGCTTCCCCACCGGCAAGAAGTGGCGTTTCGCCCTGAATACCGCCGCCGACCAAAAGTACATGGTCTGCAACGCCGACGAGGGCGACCCCGGAGCCTTCATGGACCGGGCGGTGATTGAGGGCGACCCCCATCGCCTGCTCGAAGGCCTGGCCATCTCCGCCTACGCCATTGGGGCCACCAAGGCCTACATCTACATCCGGGCCGAGTACCCCCTGGCCATCGCCCGTCTCAAGGTGGCGA
>SLQH01000448.1 GCA_007131555.1 Planctomycetota bacterium
CTTCACGGGCCGTGCGGCTCCACAGCACCCGGCCACTGGTGGTATCCAGGCATTGCAGGATCTGAGGTTCGATGGTCATGAACAGCAATTGACCATCAGCCGTCACCGGAGCGCTGCCGCCACCGGCCAGAGGAATCCGCCAGGCGACGTTGACCGGATCGTCGTCGTCCAGGCGCCAGGCCAGGGGCGGCTGGGCGGTCGGTGCGATCCGGGCCTGCTGGGTCGCGGCCCCAGCGATGGGCAGGGGGGTCACCGGAGTCGGGGTTGGCACTTCAGTCCGTGGTCCGCCGCCGGTGCAGAGGATCGCCTCGATGCCTGAGCGCCAGGGCCGGCCGGCTGGGCCGTAGCCGATGGCCGGCTCCAGGCAGCGGATCAGCAGATGGTTGTCGCCAGCCTGCAGCCTGACCGGGATCAGGGTGGTGACGGCGGGGTCGTAGTCGTCACCAGACTGCCACACCGGAATACCGTTGAGCCAGGCCTGACCGCCGATGCGGACCCGCAGGGCCAGCCAGGTGTCGGTGTCATGCGGGGCCTGAATGACGCTGTGGGCGAACCAGACCAGATGGCGGCGGTTGGCCTCACGCGACCGGTAGGCCCGGTTGACGGGATGGCGGCTGTAGCTGCTCATCTTGCCGTGATGGACCCAGACCTGCGACCAGGGCTCGGCGGCCGGGCGGATCATGCCCAGATCCTCGTCTGCCGACCGCCAATCGAGCAGGCTGTCACGCCAGCGACCGAGGATCAGGCGGGGGTTGACGTAGTGCAGCCCGGCGGGGCCGGGTACGACTTCCGGCAGGGCCTGCTGGGCCCAGCTGCTGTGACCCTGACCGACAATCGGGCCCAGACTGCGCCACGTCGTGATGCGATGCCAACGTTGCGGACCGGAGCGACCGGTGTCATCCGGCAGGCGACCGGCGACCAGCTCCTTGAGGGCGATGTAGGGTCCGAAGTCGGGGTCCTCGCTGTGCTGGTTGCCCTGGACCGGACGATGACCGGCTCGCAGGGCGGTGATGGCGGAGTGGGCGAAGTCGAGCAGGGACTGATGATAGGTCTGACGGTCGCTCTGATCGCCGGTCACGGCCAGGGCCGGGGTGGCGGCATGCTCGGCCGCTGACTGCGGTAGGGCGAGGACGGCGCTGGCCAGGGCGTTGAGGGCCGCATGGTCGGCAAACGGCGCCTCAGTGTCAACGTCAGGGATGAACAAGTCGTCATGATTGCGACGGGGGCGGATGGCGATGAGGGCCTGGCCTTCGGTGGTGCCGTCGATCCCGCTCAGGCGGTAGCGGGTGCTGCGCACCACCTGGAGCGAACCGGTCACCGGTCCTGCTGCAACGCCGAAGCCGCCCTGGGCCTGATACTGGCCGCTGATCCGCCCGCTGCGTACCGGCACATCAAGGTCCAGGGTGATCCGTTCAGTACCTGATGGGGGGCCGACCCAGGGATCGCGATTGAGGCTGACGATCAGGCGTCCGCGCAGGCGTCCGTCGCTGTAATCGAGGTTCTCGACCGTGACCTCATGCATGGCCTTGTTCCAGCGTGGACTGATGGCGTAGACGGTGTTCCAGCTGCTGTCATCCTGGATCAGGGACAGCTGCAAGCCATGTCTGGTCCGGGGCATCAAGGAACCCAGATCCCCCCAGCTGATCGGGGTGGTGTCGTCGTCGTCGGGCGGGTTGGCAGCCTGATGGCGACCGAGCAGTTGTTCACAGTCCAGCGAGATGTGCAGCACCGGTGGGCCCTGCTGGGGGTCCAGGCGCAGGGTGTGGCGGCTGGCTTCGACCCGCTGACGGCCACCGATGTGCCAGTCGATCACTGGTCGGCGGCGGGCCTTGAGCATCGAATGCATGTTCTCGCCCTGACCCATCTCGCGGGTGGCGGACTGGCGGCCGATCCAGGCTTCAAGGGTGCCATGCAGACGGCCGTCATCGTCCAGCACTAGGCCCTGGGCCTCCAGGCGGGGCATGTGCAGACGGGCGTTGAGGCGTCGGGTCGGGCTGCTCAGACGGGCGCTGGGCCAGCTGCGTCCATCCCCTGTCAGGTGCAGCACCAGGTCCTCCTGGGTGATGCCGTCCAGATCACCATGGGCGACGGTGTTGTGGAAGCGCGCCGCCTCGACCAGACGGATATCGGCCTCAAGGCTCTGTTCGGCCAGTAGCGCGTCAATGTGTTCGATCAGATTCTGGCGGAGCGAAGGAGCGTCCGCAGGCGGTTCGGTCGCCACTGCATCAGGACCAATCAGCAGGAGACCAATGGCCAGCAGGCTGCGCATCAGCGAGCAACCGAAGAGCGACGAGCACGGCATGGGAACGTCCTTGTGAGAGCTGGTCTTGGCAACAGCGGGGCTGTAGCGTCGTGGTTCAGGTCCTACGAACAGGCCAAGTGATGCGGCGATCTCTTGATCGCAGACTGCTGAGACACGCACTGTTTCAATCACATATCATTACTGGGCTTGTTCAGTGCTGTTGATGATCACACGGTTGGCACCAACATCTGCTGGAGGATACGCAAAGAATAGCGGATCCTGGCATAAGGCGTATCGTCGCGTTCTAGGAATTGCGTTCAGCAACAGCGATCCTTGGGGCCTCTGTACACGGTGATTGAGCAGAACTGGGCCTGACTCATTACCGCATGTCATGGTTCCGCCCCTTCAGGGCGGTGATGAAAATGCATCATCATACCCAGGGCGTTGCCCTGGGCTGTCTCATCTCGCCCCCTTGGGGCGATGGATCGAGGATGCAGAGGA
>SLQH01000471.1 GCA_007131555.1 Planctomycetota bacterium
TGCAGAATCACTGGAGCCTGCACTACGAAGGCGGCCACCGCGATGACGCCGGCGACCCAGCCGGCCATCTGGTGCTGCGCATCGTCAACGCTGCCATCGCCCATCCGCTCGACTACGGCCCTCCGGTGCCCCGAGACGATGCCACGATCCCCTGGATCGACCAACGCTGTCTGCCCGGCACCGCCGACGATCTGCCCCTGGCCCCGGCCCGCCCCTTGTTCACCAATGATGGCCGACTGCGGCGCGGAGCAGTGGTTGAACACCGCTATCAGATCACCATGCAACGTGATGACTGGTACCACATCCGGGTGGTGATGCACCATGATCGACCCGGAGGCCACGCCATCATCGTCAACAATGTGGTCGGCGAGAACGTTTTGCTGCGGGATGCCGACAGCAACCCCGGCAACATCGCCTTGCGGCAGGCGGGCGACCACCTCACCTTGCCGGCCATGGTGTTGGCTGAGAGCCTGCCAGAACGTGACATCGGCAGCGGCGGCAGTCCCGACGAAGCCATCAACATCCGGGTCATGGCCATCCTCCCCGATGACAGCGATGATGACGACCTGCCAGGACTGCATGCCCTGCTGCCACGACGCGGCATGATCCGCATCGGCAATGAATACATCAGCTATGAGGACATCGATCCCCAGGGCACCACCCTGCTGGATTGTCGGCGAGGGCAGCGCCAGGACACCTTTGTCAGGCACAACGCCAGTGAAGCCGAGATGTCCTGGCGGTGGCCGGCCATGCCCGCCCACCAACGCGGCAGCCGGGTCTACCCTGGCGGCCTCTACCTGCACAATCCCGGTGGCACCCTGCGCCGGGGCGGGGCCGTGCTGGCCTCAGAGAGCCTGCGCGGCGACCCGGACTTCCACAGCCTGACCTGGGGACTCCTGCGCTATAGCGATGTCGAAGATTCGGCCAGCGGCATCGGCAACGACATCCTTCCCCCCGGCAACCCCCCGGACGAGCCTCCAGGCGATGGCATCCTGGAGTTCATCGAAGACGCCACCCGCATCCGCTTGGAGGACAGCCCTACCCCCTGGCCTCAGCGCGGTTTCGTGCGTCTAGTCCGCAGACAATCGCGCTGGCATCTCAACAACAGCAGTGACCTGTATTTCCATTATGACAACAGTGGACTGGAGTCGCCCAGCCCCATCCAGCCCTTCGAGAACATCACCTGGGTCCTGAACGGCCCGCCTTCCAATAATTTCCAGTGGCTCCAAGACTCCTCCCATGAAGACTTCGATCCGCCGATCCTGGTCTTGATCAGCATGGAACTGGCCACCCCAAGCGGCCTTAATCCCCGCGACCCGGATGTCTATGCCGACGGCTTCAACGACACACCGACCCAGTCCCGCCCCCTGACCAACCGCCAGATCATGCTCTACGATGCCCATCCCGGCACACCCACCTATGGCCAGATCGAATGGCTGACCTACCACAGCATCTTTCCCACCGCCAGCGATACGACCACCGGCAGCGGGACCGCCTTCAACCCCGACAACGGGGCCGGCCCCTATTACATCATCAATTACACCGGCTTCCGCCATGATCCCCATGTCGTGCCCGATCACCCCGATCCCGAGGCTCGTGAGGCCTACACCCGCCGCCATCGCGGCATCGAGCGCACGCCCGGCCCTGATGTCCTGGAGCCCTTCCCAGCCGGATCACGGGTCCTGCCGGTGCAGATGTCGGGCTCCAGTGGAACCTTCAAGACCCTGGCCACCGGCGACCTGCTCACCATCCTGCCTCAAGACAGTGCCACTTCCTTCACCACCACTGATATCAACGGTGATCCGGTGACCTGTCGCGGCAGCCTCCAGATGGCAATCCGCTATGCTGCGGCCGATGGCCTGTATGCCACCACCGGCAATCCCGGCAACCACCGCGACTTCGATCCTGAGAGCGACACCCACAATCATTATTTCGCCTTCACCGAAGCCTTGCCGGAAGCCATCAACCTGAGCAACGCCGAGGTCGTCATCTGGCCGGGCTGGAACGGTGAGGACATCGGCAATTTTCCGACTGCCGGCAGCGGCTCCTACAGCTATGCCGGTCTTAGCGCAGGCAATCAGAATGAGCGCTGGGGCCTGATGCCCTACGCCAACTGGTTTGCCGATGGCCTGGGCGATGACGCCAGCAGCGCTCGCATGGCTATAGGCGGACTTGATACCCGCACCAGTCGCCATCGGATCACTGCGCTCCCCAATCCCCCAACAGCGCGTCTGATCGTCGATGAGCTCATCGCCGGGCGCATCGTGCCGCACACCACCAACAACACGTCCTTGAGCCGCCATCGCAACCGGGTCCTGGCTTTGCGTAGCGGCAACGGCACCCTGCTGCCAAGCCAGGAACTCCTCCCCGGCCAGGGACTGAACGATGACACCTGGCTGGAAATCGAAGCCGGCACTGGCCTGATCGACCGTCACCTGGAACACAACCGCGGCCTGCGTGGCGTCCTCAAGATCGGCAACGAGGTCATCGCCTACGATAGACCCTGGTTCTCGAACCGGGCCGATACCGCCCACCTGCGCATCATCGGTCGCCATCTTTTGGGCTCCACCCCCGGCAACACCATCCGCCCGGATGACCCCGTGGTGCGGCTCCCGGTGGGTCCGGTGGTGCGCTTGCACCAGAATCTCAACCCTGGTCATCAAGGCGAAGTCGCCATCGAATTGTTGCGCTGGGCGGCACCTGGCAGCCCTGAGGACCGTCAGGTTGAGGGCTGGAACAACA
>SLQH01000403.1 GCA_007131555.1 Planctomycetota bacterium
CTCGCCTGCCCTTGGCAACAACCTCCGGACTTGTACCAGCGCCTGACAGCACATAAGATCGTGTAGCAACGTGCTTCAGACGCGAGGGGATCAATCATGCTGAACATCCTGCGACGCTGCCTGACCATTGCCATCGCCAGCGCCGTCCTAGGACTGGGTGGCATTGCCAGTGAGCCCTGGGATAGCACCTGGACCATGGAACTGCGCGGCGAAGAACGGGTCATGGTCGAGCATGGCGGCGGCATCTTCCTGCTCATCTCCCATGATGACCTTGAGGACCACGCCTTTCTCCACCGCAAGGACGTCGCCTTGCTGGTCAAGTTCGCCGGCAGCGTCGGCCAACGACCGATGTTCTACCGCCTCGATGACATGCGCGTGAGGGCTGATCAGCACACCTGGACCGCTTACGCCGATGGCGACAATCTCTGGTTGCTGGGTCACATGACCCGCAGCGATGCAGGGCTCTTGTTCACCATATCCAACACCATCGCGGCTCCCTCTGACGCCCAGATCATTCAGCAGCGCCTCGAACAACATGCCCAGGATGCCTATGAGGACCGCCTGCAGGTTGCCATCTGGGCCCAGGAACAGGCCGACATCCAGGGCAACCGCCAACTATGGATCGACGCCAGCCGCACCATCGTCACCGACGTTGTCCGCACAGCGGCCAGGAACGCCGCTATCACAGAGGACTTCGACCTGCTGTTGCAGGCCATGCAATGGGCCCTCGATCATGGCCGACGTCTACCCCTGGCGGCAGAAATCGGCAGCGCTGCCTGGGCCCGCACCAAGAGCTCCGACAACAGTTCCCAAGCTGGGCCAGACGACATCGCTGCCCTGATGAACCGCCTTGGTCATGTCTACTATCAAGGTCAAGACGAAGGCGCCTGGATGCCCATGACGCAAGCCCTGCAACGGCAGTATGATCGCCGCTTCAACGCCCTTGACTGGCGTGATGCCGACGGCTTCTACGAACTCGGTCGCTGGGCCGACCAACACGCCGATGTACTGCTCAATGCCCGTGAACTCAGTCATCGTGCCTATCAGGCCGGACATCAGGCCAATCCCAACCACAACGGCATCCGCAGAGCCCTGGGCATGGACCCTGTCCCCGACCAGGTCGCCGGAACCAGAGCCCAGCAGACCTACACTGATACCAACAGCGGCGTGACAATGACAGGTCCCACCCTGTGGTATCGCAATGCCCGGCCCATCGACCAGGACGCCAACGCCACATGGTATGACCCCGGCAGCGACACGGCCTATATGGCTCTGCGCCTCCGCCGGACACCCAGCTCGGAAGCCGCTGCCCAGATCGCTTGGCAACAACGCCTCTCCGAGGTCGGCGTACGACGCCAGTTCACCACCGTCGGCGACAGTCAGGACCTGCGTCGCGAAGCATTACGCGGCAGGCGGATCGAGTATTCATTCACTGAAGGTGAATATCGGCGCCTGGAAACCATGGGTATGTTGTATCATCCGCAAGGCACAGCCCTGGCTCTGATCACCGTCTCCTACCTTGAAGCAGAACGCGACACAGCTCTTGCCGCCTTTGATCAGGCCGTGACATCGCTCACCATCCCCCTCCAGGATGACTGGGATGAAGCAAGCGAGTCCGACAGCAGCGATGACGATGCCGACGACCAGGACCCCCCTCTGGTCGACCAACGGCTCATCCGGCCCGGTGACGCCGACAGCAACAATGATTGATGCTCAGGGCATCCACCGCCGCGGCAGCACAACATCAATCGACATGGAGCATGGCAGCGACCATGAATCTGTCTCGTCGCTCATGGCCACAGCACCGTGTCAACACTCACAGCCGGGATGGCGGAACTGGCAGACGCGGGAGACTTAAAATCTCCTGGCCGTAATGGTCGTGCGGGTTCGAGTCCCGCTCCCGGTATCGACACACCGCAGTCGCAGGTAATCCTGGTCGCTGCCTCAGGCACGCTGACGAGGGAGGTCACCGACTGACGGAACCGCTCAAATTCCGTGTCGAGCAGCGTAGATCCGTTTGGCCTCAGCTAGATCCTGGGGCGTATTGACCCCCAGGATGCTGTCGCCATCGGCCCCCACCACCAGGCCCACGGTAGCGCCCTGGGCCACCAGCAGACGTGGCACATCGGTGAGATAGTATTCGCCCTGGGCATTGTCGGGACGCAGGCCGGCCAGGGCCCCGCTTAGGGCCTCGGTGGCAAAGGCGTAGATGCCGCTGTTGACCAGATCGATGCGGCGCTGATCGGCGTCGGCATCACGATGCTCAACGATGGCCAGCAGGCGATGACCGTCGTCGCTGATCATCCGGCCATAGCCACTGGGATCGGCCAGCCGAGCCCCGACCACTGCCGCCGGGGTGTCGGCCTGGTCCACGCACTCGGCCACCTGGGCTATCAGGCCCGCTTCGACCAGAGGCGCGTCACCACAGAGCACCACCACTCGGGTGGTGGTGACGGCCGGCATCGCCACCTGCACGGCATGGCCAGTACCCAACTGGGGACTCTGGCGCACACAGCTGACCGCCATTTCCGGGGGATGGTCTGCAACCGCGGCCCGGACCGCCTCCTCCTGATGACCGACCACCACCACGCCGCGACGAATGCCGGCCTCGTGACAGGTGGCCAGGACATGGCAGATCATCGGCTGACCAGCCAGAGGATGGAGGACCTTGGCCAGATCGCTCCCCATGCGGGTGCCCTTGCCGGCAGCGAGGATGATGGCGGTGACATCAGACATGCTCATGGACAGATTCTCCTCAGTAAGCACTCAGAGCCCCTTCGGGCCTGAGCAACTGCTCTTAGCACAGAAAACAAGACCTGATCCTGGCCCCTGGGCCAATGGTGCAAGCGGGGTGCAGCGCAGCTGCCAGCAGGCCGCCTGGGGATCGCTTATCCGAACCCGTTGGGCGATGGTGTAACCGGGGATCCAGACCGGACCGTGAGCATCAGCCAGGAGGACGATGCGGTCCCTGAGCCACGACGGCTCACCGTGATCAGCTAGATAGCGGCGCACGCCACGCCGCCCAGGGGCCCCCAAGGCCTGCCAACGCTCACCGGGATGCGCAGGACGCCACCACAGATCGCCGACCACGGCCTGGGCGGCAATCACGGCCTGCCAGGGATCATGATCAATGATCTGCTGGTCACCATGACTGAGCAAGCGGGCCGTCAGCCGATAACCGGACCAATTCCCATCACTGCTGGCCCGCTGAGACAATGGCGGCGGCGGCATGTCGCGCGGATGCCAGTACAAGCGTTGCCGATGCCGGCGAAGACACCAGCCCCCCAGGACCACGCTGCGTCCGCAGCAACCGCTGGCCAGATCATCGATCAGATGCAGACGTTGACGATCACAGGACAGGGTCAGATGACGGAGCAGATCAGCCCACAGCCCGTAACGGACAGACTGCTCCTGAGAGAGAATGTCATCGAGTTCCAAGCACGCCCCGCCGCCAGCGTTCTGCCACAGGCCTTCGACAAGCCGCTGGCGCAACTGATGACGATGACGCAGATCCTCAGCCCGTTGCAACAAGGCCGTGGCAAAGCCCGGCGCTCCGGCCTCCAGGGCTGGAATCACCTCATGGCGGAGGCGATTACGCCGCCAGCGCAGATCGGTGTTGGAGGGATCTTCACACCAGGTCAGCTTGTGACGTCGAGCGTAGGACAGGATATCGGCCCGACGCCAGACCAACAGGGGCCGCAACAGACTGATGCCGGGAGCCAGACTGCGCTGTGTTGCCATCCCGGCCGCTCCACGATCATGGGATCCGCGCAGGATATGATCGAGAATCGTCTCCACCTGGTCATCACCATGGTGGGCGGTCACGACATGGGCGATACCCTGGCGGCGAGCGATGCACAGCGCCGCTCGATAACGCACCCGCCGTCCTGCCTCCTCCAGGCCGCAAGCCCAGATCCGAGCCCGATCCGCCACCGCCACCCGCAGCCGGGTCACAGCCAGGGGCGCGGTCCGCCGAGCGGCCAAGGCCGCTGCCCGGGCGGCCAGCACCTCAGCCTCGCGGGCTGATTCGGCGCGCAGGCCATGGTCGACATGCAGCACATGCACAGGCCAGGGACCCTGAGCCAAGAGATCCAGCAAAACCATGCTGTCGACCCCGGCACTGCACAAAGCCAAGACAGGACAGCGTGGACCGATCCCAGCTGCTGCGAAGGCCGTCGTCAGGGCTGTATCAACAGACATGCCCCCTCCCATGCCCGACGCCTCCGGTCTGCCTGCACAGCGCAGGGGTTCCCCAGAGTCTGTGGAATCAGCCCTCAGCATCCTCCTCGTCGTCGTCACGATGGACCAGGCTGCGCACTTCACGACCCCTGCTCAGGGCGTTGAGCACCGGTGAGGCGATGAACACCGAGGAGTAGGTACCGATGCCCAGGCCGATCAGCAGGGTGGCGCTGAACGATGAGACACCCTCGCCACCGAACAGGAACAGCAGGACCACCACCGACAGGGTCGTAGCGGTGGTCAGGATGGTCCGACCCATGGTCTGGGCGATGGAGATGTCAATGGTCTCGGTCAAGGGCTTGGCCAACTTGAGGATGTTCTCACGAATGCGGTCGAAGACGACGATGGTATCGTTGAGCGAGTAGCCAACGATGGTCAGCAAGGCAGCGACAACCGTCAGATCAATCCGTACCCCGAAAGCCGCCAACAGACCGACGGTCAACAAGACGTCATGAACCAGGGCCGCGATCGCACCAATACCATAGATGAACTCGAACCGGGCGGCGATATAGAGCAGGATGGCCACCACCGAAATGACGACGGCGATCAGAGCAGCGACCTTCATCTGCCCAGCGACCTGGGGAGAGAAGGACTGACTGCCAGGGAAGGGCTGGTCAACGGCAATGCCATGGGTCGCCAGTTGTTCCACGGCGCGAGCCTGGAACAGGCTGGCCATCTGGGTCTGATGGCGGACCAGCGGATCACTGCGATCACCAAAGAACGACAGCAGGCGGCGCACGCTGGCGTCTTCACGCTGCAGTTCGGCTATACCATGCGGAGCTGTGGTGAAGGTGACATCAAAGCGGATCGCTGGGCGCTCACCGTCAACCACGGCGGCATCAACAGATTCGATTTCATGACGACGCGACAGGCGTTCGGCAACCTCGGCCATGGCCCCCGCACTCGGTTCGTCAATAACGGCCAAGACCATGGACAGGCGCCGTGGCTGGGACTCATCCCAGGTGGCTGAAATGATCTCGTTGCCATCATCGGCGATCAAGGAAGCCCCCGTCTGTGCGACAAAGGCCTGACGGAACATGCCCTCGATCTCCTGCTGGCGTTGTTCGATACGCTGGCTCAAGGCATTGATCTGGGCGTCCAGTTCGGCAATGGGTCCGCGGCGGATACGACGGGCCTCGCGCGGTTGCTCCTCCTGCAAGGCATCCGCCTCACGCCGCCGGGTGATCCGTTCCTCTTCCAGGGCAGAGCGTTCGGTTTCCATACCCGCAATCTGTTCATCCGGACCCCTGAAGGTCCATTGACGCGAACCACGTTGTCCCATCAGGTCAAAGTCGCGGTAATAGGGGAGGGCCTGGAGACGACGCGGATCAAGGACCCGATGAGCTTCCTGATCCTGGCCATGGAAGTCGGCCAGCGCAGAACGGACATCATCCATATCCAGGGCCTGGGTAAAGGTCACCTGGATCTGGTTACCACCAGTGAACTCAATATCGAAGTGGTCATTGATATTGTCGCGGCCCCACATCCATGAGGCCAGACCGACCACGGCCACCACCGCCGACAAGGCGAAGGCTGGCCGCCGCCAGGTCATGTACGGCAACCGGACCTCGCCAAAGTTGCGCACCGTGCAGGTGTTCAGGTTCTGATGCAGCACAGTGATCAGGAACCGACCGACATAGACGGCGGCAAAGACCGAGGTCAGGATACCGATCATCAGAGTCAGGCCAAAGCCCTGGACCGGACCGGTACCGAAGTAGTACAGCACCAAGGCGGTGAGGAAGGTGGTCAGATTGGCGTCGATGATGGTGATGAAGGCCCGGCTATATGCCCGATCAATGCTCGACATCAGATCACTGTCGACGGTCATCTCTTCACGTAATCGTTCAAAGATCAGTATGTTGGCGTCCACGGCCATACCGACGGTCAAGACCAGACCGGCCAGGCCGGGCAGGGTCAGAGTCGCCCCGAACAAGGCCAGGACCACGAAGATAAGGCCGATACAGAGCACCAGGCTGGCCACTGCCACCAGCCCCAGGCGCCACCAATACCAGGCCATCATGCCCAACAGGATCAAGGCCAACGAGACCAGCATGGCCGAACTGGCCATATCGATGGTCTGCTGGCCCAGACTGGGGCCGACCACCCGCTGCGACAGGATGCGCGGAGTCCGGGTCAGAGCACCGGCGGTCACCACCTCAACCAGGCTGTCGACCTCTTCCTGGGTAAAACGACCAGTGATCTGGGTGTTGGACCCAGACGGCGACTCGACTGTCGGGGCCGACACCACCTCCTGGTCGAAGCAGATGGCAATCTGGCCGGTACCCTCGCCGGTACCATGACGACGACCTCGCTCGAAGACTTCGGTGGTGAAGGCCCGGTTGCGAGATCCACCAAGAGTGGTGAAGGTGATGTCTACCGCCGGATTGCCCTCGCGCATGCCCCGCTGGGCCCGGGCCACATCGCTGCCACTGACCCGTTGCGGACCGAGATGGTAGAAGCGTTGCGGCCGATCACCGGCAATTTCCGGCTGTTCGGGGTAGATGACATCCTCAAGACCATAGTTGATGCCGCTACCAAAGGCGTAGCGATCATTGTCGAGGGCGATGATCCGACCATCATCCAGGGCATTGGCGGGCAAGACGGCAAGCACCTCACGGAACTCCAGTTGACCGGCGGTCTCCAGGGTACGACGGGTGGCGGCGGCATCTGCGGCGGTGCCGCCGGGAATCACCACCTGGATATCGCCGTTGGCCAGGCGTGATACCTGGGGCTCGGTCAAGCCCCGAACGTCGAGGCGTTGACGCAGGATCTGGACCTCGACATCGGTGGCCCGCTGGGGTTCATTGTTGGCATCGTAGAGACGACAGATGAACTCCACCCCACCGCGCAGGTCAATGCCCAGATTGATATGGAACAGATGACGAGGAGGATTGGAGATGCGATAGGCCGGAGTCAGCAACAGGGTCCGGGCATCGGCATGCAGTTGTTCATTGCTGCGGGTATCGTCTTCATCGGCGCGCTGTTCGGCATCCGCCAGCGAGATGACCAGATGACCGAGATCATTGACCTGGATACCAGATTCCGCCAGAGCGATTGGGGCCACCGAATCACGGCCACGCGCGAGGCGTCGCTTGGCCTCGTTGATGATGCCGTCAACGTCCAGGTCCCGACCAGCATCAAGCGGTATCACCTGACCGGACACATCGCGAAACTGTATTTCAAGGAGGTCTTCAGGGCCTGCCTCGACCAACTGGGCTTCAAGACTTTGATGGCCGACCAGGACCTTGTTCTGCAACACCAACAGCAGGAAGGCGGTGGCGAGCACAAACAAGATCAACAACAAACGACGGATCATGGGAATGACTCCAGATTGTACATGGATATGATGAAAACCACCGGCAGGACCACATCACAGATGACGCCTGGATCACCTCAGCGCCGGCACGATGGTGGGCATGGCGCTGAGACATTCTCCATGGCAAGGACCTGTCAGGGCCCCAAAGGAATCAATTGGAACCGGCGGCGGAGGGCTCCTTGATGACCTGGTTGATGGCCGGCTTGGTGAAGGTCAACACCGCCCCGTCAGCACCACCGGTACGCAGATCAATGCTTTCCTCGCCCAGACGTTCGACCACGCCGCAGATCCCACCCACGGTGACACATTGATCACCGATCTTGAGAGCGGCAATGGCCGCCATCTTCTCCTGCTGTTCGCGCTTCTGCCGCCGGGTGGCTGAGATCATGGTCCAGATCAGAAAGGCGAAGATGGCGATGAATATCCAGGTCATGTTGGGGCCTGAAGGCGGAGGCGCCCCGTTGGTAGGATCGGCCGTATTCTGGACCTGATCAACCATGCTGACCCCCTCTTCAGCGCCAAGACAGAGCAGGGGAAGCAGCAGCACAAAAATACGATGCATGGGAAATCCTTACACAGGGATGATATGAATGGACGAACGCTGGAGAGCAACAGCAGCGCAAGACAGGCCGGATGACTGCTCTGATGGGACGATCAGGGGGCGCGTGGGCCACCGCCGCCACCGGACCACTGGACCGTCAGGGGCCGTTCTACACGCACCGCAGACGCCAGCGCCAAGGACGGGAGGTCTGGCGAGACCATCGCGCTACGGTTCTTGGACGATCGCACAGCCTGATGCGGAGCCACTGGCAGGACGCGCATGTCATGGACGACATCCGCCCCAGATGCCTGATCACGCACCCCCACCAAAGGGCATAAGCCCCCCAGGGCGGACAGGAGCACGGCCACCAGGGGCAGAGCCCGACATCGAAACGGACGACCAGACATCATGACTGGAGGCATGCTAGCGGACCTGACAGCAGCGCAAGGGCTGATGCCGCTACCGGGACGCACGTCCTCGACTACTCCAGACCCTCCGGATCAAGGTCCCCGTCAGCCACCCAGGCCCGGATCCGGTCCAGCACCGGACCGGGCGCAGGTCCGGAAGCGATGTGCTCGGCGATGCTGGCCTTCAGGAGCCCGGCCAACTCAGGCCGCATCTGGGCGACATGCATCACAAACAGCAACAAGGCGTCACGGTGCCGGGCATCGTGCTGCCAACGCCTGGTCAACATGGCCAGCACATCGTCGTCAGACACTGCCGGGTGACCAAGGCCGACCATGATCAGGGCCCGCAACCACGCGACATCACGCTGAGCCTCGTCAACAGCCATCAGCGCTGTGACAAGGCCGCCTTGGGGGCCCTCAAGGTCTGCCCAGCCCGGTGGGCGCTGCTCAACCGGGACCCGCAACAGCACCGGCCAGGCCCGAGACTGCAAGAGCACGGCCGCCAGCGGATCACTGGCAGCCACCTCATCGCAAGCTGCCCAGGCCTCTTCCCACAAGGCCGTTATCATGACCGGATCATCACTATGGATCACCTGACCGACCAGGGCTCCCGCCAACCACTGGGCCGATGCCAGGGGCGGAACGGTGCGGCCCTGGATCATGAGGTCCTGGACTACTCCCCCCGGCGAAACATCGCTGCGTTGCATGACTCCCGCCCAGCCGCCATGGCGAATGGGGACGTCTTCGACCTCGGCCAACACCCGGCCATCGATGCGTATCACCACTGAGGAGGCGGTCAACTCCAGCTCCAGTTGATGATCGGCACCAGAGGCCAGGGGACTACGCGCCAACCACAGCAGTTGATCTCCTCCATACAATGCCGCCGGAGCGTCATTGGCCACGCCCACCGGCAGGATCAGGCGATAGCCATCATCGTAGGAGCTACGACCAGCCGCAAACAGCCCGACGGCTCCGGCTGCCGGCATGCGCATGCGTACCCGCACCCGATGGGGGCCGAAGATGCGCTGACGATGGCCAAATGCCTGCCACCGTCCTGGGTCGTCATCAGCCACGGCCCCATCAGCAGCATGCCGCCACCGTCCGGCAAAGCTCCGGGTCGCAGACAGACCGGCCATCTGGGACAGATCGAGATCAGCCACCGGCTCTGCCCAACGCGAGGTCTCCAGACGTCGCAGGGTACGATGACGGATGACCAGCACCCCCGCCAGCACCATGGCGATCACCACCAGCACCAGATACCAGCGATGATCACGGGCCATCTGCCAGAGGCGCAAGAGCATGGGGTCCGGACGGGCGGTGATGGCTGCACCCTGACGGAAGCGCTGCAGATCGGCCTGCAGGGCCCGCACACTATGGTAGCGACGATGCGCCTGGCGATGCGCCGCCCGATTGATGATGATGCGCAATGGCCGGGGCAGAGCCCGCACCCGTCGCCGCATCAGGCGGACTCCGGAATCACGCAAGGCGGTGCTATGCGAACCGGTGGAGGAGAAACCGGGATGAGGAGGCATGCCGGTCAGCAGTTCACGCAGAATGACCCCCAGCGCGTAGACATCACTGCGCTCATCAACCATATGGGCGCTAGCGGCGGCATGGGCCTCTGGGGCGGCATAGCCTATGGTCCCCAGCACCCGCCCGGTCTGGGTCAGACGGCGGCGGCGTTCAAGATCGGCGACCAGACCGAAATCACAGACAACCGGTTGGCCATCGGCTGACAGGAGGATGTTTTCAGGCTTGAGATCACGATGCAGCAGACCACGGCCATGGGCATGATCGATGGCCTGGCAGACCCGGACCATCAGATCCAGGGCCACCGACACCGGCAACAGGCGCCGTAGATGATAGGGCTGGGGTGGAGCGACATGGTCAGCCACGGCGGCAATGATGCTGGGCAGATCATCACCCAGATCGGCCCGATTGCAGGCCAGGACGTCAGCCAGGCTGACCGCACCATGATAGGCCATGGAATACCAGGGCTGACCCTCATGTTCGCCGACCTCAAAGACCCGGACGATCCCCGGATGATCAAGCCGCCGACAGGCATTGATCTCCTGCATGAAACGATCACGGTCATGGCCATGCAGGCCGATCGACAATTTTATGGCAACCTGACGACCATCGTCATCACGGGCCCGCAGGACCATGCCACTGGAGCCCTGTCCGATCACTGATTCGACCCGGTAGGGGCCGATACGGCTCAGATGCGATACCAGGACCGCGTCATCGGGTGATGGAGCCTCAATCATCCTGCATTCCACCACTGGATCATGCTGTTCATGTTCCTGTCCAAAGCAGTAAGCATTGTCTGCAGA
>SLQH01000104.1 GCA_007131555.1 Planctomycetota bacterium
CGAGCCCGAACAGTGCCGCGTAGGCCAGCCCTCCGGCAACACCGGACAATATATGAAGCGCTGAAAGCAAGCCGACCGCCACCGGCTCCGGCGTCCACCACTGCAGACCCCCCAGGGTCAGCGGCACAGCGCCGGCCAGCGAAACCGGCAGTCCGATGGCCGCCCAGCGGACCAGCAGCAGTCGATTCTCGCCGGGTTGCTCCAGCACGCCCTTCTGGCCAGCCCAGACACCGATCAAGGCGATGGACAGCAGCGGATATCCGGTCATGACGAACACCATGCCGACATGGCCAACACTACTGCCGGAGAGGAACTCGCCTCCTTACACAATCTGGCCCAGCTGCAAAACACCCTGATAACCGCCATCAACGAGCATGTCGGCGACATGGAGCGCAAGCCCCGCTTCGCCGGCCTGTTCTACGCCTACCAGGAACCGGATCTGCTTGGCGCCAATAGCAACGGCTTGGTCCTGCGACCGATGGACGGTAGCCGGGCCATTGCGCCCTGGAACCGCATCACTCCGGAACTGCTCACGCGGGTACTGGAAGTCGGCCTGCCTGAGGAACAGCGCCAACAATTCTCGGCCCTGGTTCAATTCCTGACCCTGCAGGCACCATGAACACAGGCCCAATCAGCCCCTTTTTGCATCGCCATGCCAACCGGCAATCCTGGTAAGCATAAGGGCGGACGTGGTCCGAGTCGCCGGGGCGGGATGGCTCGGCAGCGGCACGTTGGTCGCCGCGGTCGAACCCGACCCGGCGACCTGTCGGCCCTTGGCGACAGTGAGGAACTGACCGAAAACATCGATGATGACCGCCGCGGCGATTCAGCCGAAAACGTCATCAAGCGCTTCAATCGGCTGGCCCGCGATGCCCACGACGGTGCCGGCGAGGACGCCACGGTGTGCGGATTCGACGGCCCCCTGGTACTGGTCCGTGATGGCCATGGCGATGAACGCCCCTGTCAGATCCGTCAGGTCCTCAAGAAGATGCTGGTCGGGGTCAGTTCGCCCCTGGCCGTGGGGGACCGGGTGCGAGTGACGGCGACTCCGGAGGGCGACCACGTCATCGCCGCCATCACACCGCGCCACAACCAGTTGACCCGCACCGACAGCCATAATCGCGCCCTCGACCACGTCATCGCCGCCAACATCGACCGGGTGGTGGTGGTGGCGGCCATCGCCCAGCCACCACTGCGCTGTGGCCTGATCGACCGCTATCTGGTCATCGCCCACTTCAATGACATCAGCCCGGTGATCGTCATCAACAAATGCGACCTCGGCGATCATCTTCAGACCCTGGCCTTGTATCAATCCCTGGGCTACCCGGTCTTCACCACCGTGGCCGAAGACCAGCATGACGGCATTGAAGCCCTGCGCCAGCACCTCAGCGGCTTGACCTGTGTCTTCACTGGCCAGAGCGGAGTCGGCAAATCGAGCCTGATCAATGCCCTGTACCCCGGCTTCAATCTGCGTGTCGCCGCCGTCAGCGACACCATCGGCAAAGGCCGTCACACCACCACCAGCGCCCGATCATTCCTGGTTTCCGGCGGCGGGACCCTGATCGATACGCCCGGTATCCGGGCCTGTGGAATATCTGGACTCAGCGCCCTGGATGTCGCCCTCCTCTACCCTGACATCGCCCGTCATCACCATGAATGCCGCTTCCACAACTGTCAGCACGGCCATGAGCCGGGCTGCGCTGTCAAGGCCGCCGTCAAGAGCGGGACCATTGCCCGCTCCCGCTATCTCAGCTATCGCAGCATCGTTGAAGAGGACCTGTCCGAGACCTGACCCACAGGGCGACAGGACCATCAACATCCCTCCTTCTGCGCCCCCTCCCACACCAGATGGTGACCATTCCAGGCCACCACCTGGTCCTGTACGCGCACTCGCTGCCAGCTGAAATCGGCGATCAACTGCTGCGCCAGCACGGGCTCAGGACGATCACGCAGACCCGCTACCCAGGCCAGAAAACCGACCAATTGCCCGGGCGTCATGGTCTGACGGATGGCATCTCCACCCACGGCACCATGAAACTTGGCCAGCTTGCCACCGCGCGGTTCAAGCAGCAGCATATGATGCCGATACCGACAGGGCGGCAGGTCCAGCAGACGGGCCAGGGCGACCTGGACAGCCGTCGAAGGAGCCAGATCGCGACCCCGCACCACCTGATCAACCCCAGCCGCGGCATCGTCGACCACCGAAGCCAGATGATAGGCGACACTGCCATCGCGCCGCCGCACCACCGGGTCGCCACAATCGCGGCCGGGGCATGCTCCCAGATCATGCCCACCATCATCAAACACAGCGATCGGATCTGGATCAAGACGACAGCGCCATACCGGCACAGCACCGCGATCAAGCCCCCGCTCACGGCACAGGCCAGGATAGACGATGCTCCCATCAGCCGAACGGGGGGCCTGGGCGAGGCTGGCACGACTACACGCACAGGCATAGAGGCGACCCTGGGCGGCCAGGCATTCAAGAGCCTGATGATGACGAACGACCTGACGGCTTTGGATCTCCACCTGGTCCCAATCCAGGCCCAGCCAGGACAAATCATCGCGCAAGCCCTGCCCCAGGGCCGGCGTACAGCGCTGCGGATCCAGGTCCTCAATCCGCAACAGCACCCGACCATCATGATGACGGGCATCCAGCCAACACAACAAAGCCGCCAGCCAGGTCCCAGGATGGGCCCGACCGGTGGCCGAGGGAGCAAAATGACTAGCGTTGC
>SLQH01000508.1 GCA_007131555.1 Planctomycetota bacterium
CGGTCGGTTACCACATCTTCAGTCAGGCCTTCTTCGAGTATCGTTTCGGCTATGCCGCAGCCATCTCGTTCATCCTGTTCCTGCTGGTGATGGCGGTGACCATGGTCAACTGGCGATTCGGCAGCAAGGCCAAGGGGTACTGAACAATGGCGCGTACAGAAATGACCCGATTGCGGGCGACCCTGACTCATGTGTTCCTGATCATCTTTGGGATCACCATGATCCTGCCTTTCCTGTGGATGCTCAGCACCTCGCTCAAGAGCGAGGTCGAGGTGTTTCAGGATCATATCCTACCGCGTGAAGTGAATCTGGGCGTTGATGGCCAGGAATTGCAGACCGTCGACGGGGTGCCTCTGTATCATGCCGTCATAGCGCGTGATGCATACGGACAGAACCGCACCGAAACGGTCATCGAAGACGGCGAAGAGGTCGAACGACTGGTCTATGAACGAGGCGATCCGGTGCGTCTGCGGGTCGGCAATCCCATGCTCCAGGGCAGCCCTGGCGACCGGGCCCGCACCAACGACGGTGTCAATCTGTCGGATGACCTGGGCCTGCCGATCTACAACCGTGATATCGGCTGGGGCAGCGGTCACACCCGCTTCCGTGATCCGCGCAAGTTCGCTCGCTGGGCCGAGCCGGTACTCATTGATCCCGATTTCTTTGGTGATCAACGCGATGCCGACAATCAGGCCTTGGCGCAGCTCTTTTTCAGCCGCTATCAGGACAACTGGGATGAGATGGTCCGGCAACGCTGGAGTGGCCAGATCCCCTTGATGTTGACCCTGACCCTGCGTGACGCCTGGGAGGACAAGGCCGGACAATCGGCGCCGGTCAGCATCGACGGCCAGCAGATCGAGGACCGCCAGCAGAGCGCCCTGGTCAACGCCCGCCGGGCCGAGCAGGGGCTGGATCCGATCCAGATGTTCTACCAGTACCGCGACCTGTCCTGGCCCAGCAGTGAGATCGAGTCCAATCCCCGGCCGGTGCGCTTCCAACGCCGGCCGGCCAAGGTGGTCACCGCGGCCGGCCTGCCGATCGACTTCGAGCCGCCCTTCCCCATCTATCGCAGCGATGACGATCCCCTGATGGCCAACAGCCGCGATCCCCTGATGGTCTTCCTGGGCGATGCCGAACTGGCCACCACCGTGCCCGGACGGGCCCTGGAGACCCACAGTCGCTTCCGCTTGCAGTGGGCCAACTTCGAGACCGTGCTGATGGATCCGGACGTCAAGATGTCTCTGTTCGCCTGGAACAGCTTCTTCATCGCAGTGTGCGTGGTGTTCCTCCAACTCACCACCTCCAGCTTGGCGGCCTTCGCCTTCGCCCGCCTTGAATGGCCGGGACGCGACAAGGTCTTCTTCGCCTATCTCGCCACCCTCATGATCCCCGGCATCGTCACCAGTATTCCCAACTTCCTGATCCTGCAACGCCTCGGTTGGCTCGACACCTTCTACGCCCTGATCGTGCCGGCCTCGGCCACCGCCTATGGCACCTTCATGCTGCGGCAGTACATGCTGACCCTGCCCCGGGGCTTGGAGGAGGCCGCCCTGATTGATGGGGCCAGTCTCCTGCGGGTGTGGTGGGACATCGTCGTGCCCCTGTGCAAGCCGGCCCTCATCACCCTGGCCATCTTCACCTTTGCCGGCACCTGGCAGAGCTTCACCTGGCCGCTGATCGTCACCACCAGCGAGGAGGTGCGGGTGCTGCCGGTGGCCCTCAAAAACTTCTCCGACAACCAGAGCACCGTCTACAACCTGCTGATGGCGGCCTCATTGGTCATGATGATCCCCATGCTGCTGCTGTTCATCTTCGGCCAGAAGTATTTCGTGCGCGGCATCCAGTTGGGCGGCATCAAGGGCTGAGCAATCACGCAGGAATATCCTGTCTTCGACGCAAGGGAGTGACAGATGCCAGGCATCACCATCACGGCCATCGACAAGTTCTACGATAACGGTTTTCACGCCGTCAAGGGCATGGATCTGGAGATCCACGATCGCGAATTCATGGTCCTGGTCGGCCCTTCGGGCTGCGGCAAGACCACCACCTTGCGCATGATCGCCGGTCTTGAGGACATCACTCGGGGCACCATCTCGATCGGTGATCGGGTCATCAACGAGGTCCAGCCCAAGGACCGCGACATCGCCATGGTGTTCCAGAACTACGCCCTCTATCCCCATATGACGGTGTACGAGAACCTCGCCTATGGTCTCAAGCTGCGGCGCATGCCCAAGGCCGAGATCGATGTCAAGGTCCGCAAGGCGGCAGGCATGCTGGGTCTGGACTCGCAGTTGGCCAAGCGGCCCAAGCAACTCTCCGGCGGTCAGCGCCAGCGGGTCGCCCTGGGACGGGCCATCGTCCGTCAGCCCAAGGCCTTCCTCTTTGACGAACCCCTGTCCAATCTCGACGCCAAGCTGCGCGGTGACATGCGCTTCGAGCTCAAGACCCTGCAGCAGGATCTGGCCACCACGTCAGTCTATGTCACCCATGACCAGGTTGAAGCCATGACCCTGGGCGACCGCATCACGGTGATGAATGATGGCCTGATCCAGCAGGTGGCGGCCCCCACCGTCCTCTATGACCATCCCTGGAACCGCTTTGTCGCCGGATTCATCGGCCAACCGCAGATGAACTTCCTGCGCGGCAGCGTCGAGGCCCATGGCGATGGTCACCGTTTCGTCCATCCTCTGGGGGGGGCGTTGCCCCTGCTGATGCCGCATGCCGGCAA